>DAOTWU010000110.1:0-15455 GCA_034435735.1 Anaerolineae bacterium
AGCGATTGCTTGATGATTTTCACACGGCCACGCAACACGAACCACAGGCCAACAGACTCATCGCCTTCAAGGAATATCAACTCTCCCGGCATATAAGATTGGCGTACCAGCATAGAAGCGAGTTGCACAAGTTGCGGCGGCGAAAGTGTTTGAAAAGCTGGTATTTTAGCAAGGTCGTCTACCGTTACTGTCATTGCATGCCCGAATATCCCAATTTCATTCAGTATATCAAATGGATAGCATCTGTTCCAATAACCCGCTGGCGATTTGTACTAATTGTAGACTGTTGTTTAACCATATGGCAGCGTATAGTAAAGCGTGTACAACGTGAAGGGTGTATATTGCGTAGTAGCTATGGGTGAAACTTTTCCGAAAGGATAAACTATCGTGCGGCGCGTTCAAGGTTTAGCACTTCTACTATTATTCTTATTAGCAGCATGTGGCGGGGGCGCAGCAACACCAGAAGCGACGCCCGACGCCCAATCACTTTTAGATGAAACCATCGCCAATATTCAACAATCGCAAAATTTCCGCATGATATTAGAGCAACGCGGGGCAGAATATCCCTTTTCCGTCTATATCAGCGATGACCCAACGCAAGCCGTGACGGCGGTTTTGCGGCGGGCAGAGGCGCAATTCGTCGCGCCCCATACGCTCTATGCCCAAGTGAATTTGCGCGTAGCGGGCGCGCCATTGGCCTTAGATGTCTATGCTGCCGCTGATGACCAGTGGTTGCGCTTGCCGCCGTTGCCGTGGCTACACCAGCCATTTGCCCCAGAGTTCAACCCGCTTGATTTACTCTCGCCAGAGAGTGGCTTCCAGCGAGCGCTTTCGGCATTAGCCTCACTCGCCTATGTCGGTCTGGAAACGCTGGACGATGGTACACAGGTCTATCACCTGCGCGGTACGGCCACCGGCGAGAGTGTGCGCGATTTGCTCATGGGGCTATTAGAGCGCATCGAGGATGTGGAGGTGGATGTTTATATTGACACCCAAACCATGCTGCCCGCGCTGGTAGTGATTACCCAACCAGATAGCGCCCCAGAAGGCGAAGAGGACACATACTGGAATATCGAAATTTATGACTACGACAGCCCGAACATTGACATTGTGACGCCGGAGGCCGCTTCATGAGCGCGGCAAAAGCAGCACAAAAGCGCGTCAATCCGTGGGTGGTGATGGCCTTCATCGCCATTCCGGTGTTCGTCGGTTCGCTAGATTTAACAGTTGTTTCGGCCTTTTTGCCAGAGCTAATTACCCACCTTGATTTGCCATTGCAAACCGCCCTCGATGACGCGGCTTGGATTGTCAGCGGCTATTTGCTGGCCTATGCCATCAGCTTGACGTTTATGGGGCGTGTGAGCGATTTACTGGGGCGGCGGGCGGTTTATGTGGCCTGTCTATCGTTGTTCATGTTGGGGTCGCTATTGGTGGCGACGGCGCACCAATGGCCAACCGAAACGCTCTATACGCTGTTCCGCCGTATGGGGCAGCGCCCCGACATCGCCGAGATGAACTTGCTGGCGATTATCATCGGGCGGGTGATACAGGCATTAGGCGCAGGGGCGCTTGTGCCCGTCAGTCTGGCGCTGGTGGGCGATATTTTCCCAGAAGGCGCGCGCGCCCGCCCGCTTGGCCTGATTGGCGCGCTGGATACGCTGGGCTGGGTGCTGGGGCATCTTTATGGCGGCTTACTAGTACAGTTCACGCCATGGCAAGGGCTGTTCTGGATTAACTTGCCGCTGACATTATTGGCATTGCTGGCGGTCTTATGGGCTTTGCGCCATGTGCCCCAACAAAGGGCTAGCGGGCGCTTTGATTTTCTGGGCGTGGCGCTCATTGCTGGGGCGCTCACCGCGCTCAATTTGGGCTTGGGGGCGAATGTCGATATTCCCGTTGGCGTCAGTAACTTTGAGCAGCTCTCGCCCTTACCAGAACACGCGGGGCCGGTGCTATTCATCGCCCTCTTGTGCTTCCTCGCCTTTGTGTATGTAGAGGCGCGCGTTAAAGACCCACTGATGCGCTTGCAAATGTTCCGACGGCGCAATTTGAGCATGGGGGCGCTCACCAATTTATTCGTTGGCTATGGTATTTTCATCGGGCTGGTCAGCGTGCCCATTCTCATCAATGTGCGCCAACAAAGTTTTGAGCAATTGACCGAGGCGGCGTTGACTGTTGGCCTGCTCCTCTCCACGCTCACCGTGCCGATGGCGCTGGCAGCAGTGCCCGGCGGCTGGCTCAGTGACCGCATCGGCTATGCCCGAACGACCATGTTGGGGTTGGCGCTGGCGGCGGTTGGCTTCCTGCTGGTATGGCAAACGTGGACGTTAGACATCAGCGATGGGCTGGTGGCGCTAGAGATGGCGCTGGTGGGCATTGGGCTGGGGCTGACCTTCTCGCCAATTAGCGCGGCGGTCATCAACGATGCGAAAGATGATGAGCGCGGTGTGGCGTCGGCGCTGGTGATTATCTTGCGGCTGGTCGGCATGACGGTGAGCATCTCCTCATTGACCGCCCTATCGCTGACGCGCATTGGCCAACTGGTCAATGTCGCGCTGGGCGACGCTACATCAGTTGACCCGTCGTTATATGCCGAAGTTTATGCCCGTAGCAGCGTGCAGGTGCTGGCGGAAATTGGTTTGATTGGTGCGGCTATCTGCTTGCTGGCGATGATACCCGCGGCGCTACTACGGGGCGGCAAGCGCGAAGGCGAAACGCAACCAGCAAAATCGGGTATCATAAGCCAAAGCGAAGCTTAGACAAATAGGGACGCCATTATGCTACTGGACGATAGACGGGTATTCCGGCGCCGCGTATTTTTAACCACATTGCTGGCGCTGGTGGTTGTGTTCGTATTGTGGAACGTTCCTGGATTTGATTTCATCACCTACCCACTGCGGCTTTTTGTCACCTATGTGCACGAAGCGGGGCATAGCTTGGCCGCAGTCATTAGTGGGGGGCAGGTGTTAGGTTTCGAGGTGTTTGAAAACGGCGGTGGGGTAGCTTATACCAGTGGCGGGGCGCGCTGGCTCATCTTGCCGGCGGGCTATTTGGGCGCGGCGCTATTTGGGGCGATATTGTTCTATCTAGCCAACCGCCTGCGCTATGTTGAATTTCTCTCGGCGTGCATGGCGGTATTATTATTGTTCTTCCCGCTACTGCTCAATAGCCAATCGCTGACAGCGATGATGGTCGGCTTGGGCTTTGGTTTGCTCTTTCTCTTGATGACCATCCGCGCCAGCCGTGATTTGAACCGCCTCGTGCTGGCGGTGCTGGCGGCTATGACTGGCCTGAATGCGGTGATGGACTTGCTCTTTTTGACGCGCAATCCAGAAATAGGCGCGGGCGCAACGATTAACGACGCGGCCAAATTCGCCCAAGAGGTCGCGCCCGCCTTGTCGCCATGGATGGTCGCTGTGGGGTGGGCGGCGATAGCGGTTTTGCTGCTGCTCATCTCGTTCTACTATAGTGTGGTGCGGCCTTTACGGCGCGGGCTTTAGGGAGAAAGTGGGGGCGGTGCGCCCCCGTTTTACGGCTTGCGGTAGGATAACTGTATCGAAAGTGACCCTAATACCAGCAGCGAATAGCGCTTGGTGACTTTATACGGCTGGTTTGGTGTCAGGCGTTCGCCATCGAGAAAAGTGCCGTTGCTACTGTTCAGGTCAGTTACATATAGTTCATTATTTTCGACATGCAGGCGCGCATGTAAACGCGACACCCCGCGCTGGTGGCCGCCATAGGGCGTTAAATCAATATCCACCTTGCCGGCGTCGCTTTTACGCCCCAGCGTGAGGGCGAGGCCATCTTTCGTGTAATAGCGCTCCATCGCCCCTTGAATGATGACAAGCAATGTCCCCGCCTGTGATTTGACGGTTTCATCGCCATAGACAAATTCAGACTGCATCGCTTTCAAAATATTTTCACGGGTGACAAGGTTGGTTTCCACGCGCTTATCCTCGCTTGCTTCAGTGGTCGTCGATGATGGATTGTCACTAGAGAGTTTATCTGTTGTGCCACGCGGTTTTTCTGGTGCTGCGGGCGCTTTAGGCATAGATGCTGATTGTGCCGCTGGGGGCACAGGTTTTTCCGATGGTTTTTCAGCCCCTTGTTGGGCAGCCGCTTCTTCTTTTTTATCAGACGGCTTCGCTGGTGGTTGCGCCGCAGCAGCATCCCCTGCCTCTGATGATTTGGTCTTAGGCTGAGGGGGTTGCGGCGGTTTAATTGTGCCAAGTCGGTTGAGTAAAGTCGGTCGGTCACTTCCGCCCCCCGAAGATGCGGGCTTAGCGGGCGAAGAAGGCGAGACAGAGCGGCGGGTGTCTTCACTGACGCGCTTTGCCTCTTTTTCCGATGAAGACGACTTCGATTCTTTGGGCTGTGCTGGCTTAGAATGTTCGTCACTCACGGTTATAAACCTGTATCTACAATGTATATACTTTCATGATGTCTTATCTATTTTCATTCTAGCACAAATCGTGAGGTTATGTGCTTCGGTAGGTTATAAACTTGCAACTTAGACGGTCGATCTTCCTTATAATGAAAAAGCGACAAGCCCGCTGCTTGCCGCCCCGCTTCGTTGTTCCATCGGAAAAGTGCTAACGATGATATGAAACTTGTACCGTCAATGACCCCATCACCAATAACGCATAGGAACGCTCAATTTTGATGGGCTGGTTTGGCGGTAATTGCTCACCATCAAGAAAAGTGCCGTTGCGGCTGCCCAAGTCGGTTATGTATAAATCACCATTTTCGATATGAAGGCGGGCATGGTGTCGCGAAACGCCGTTGTGTTTAGCATCATAGGGCGTCAGGTCTAAATCTACGCCATCATCACCGTTTTTGCGCCCCAAGACAATCTCTTGTCCCTCTTCTGCTGGAAAGCGATGAATCGCCCCCTGAATGACAATCATGAGACGGGTGGCTTCTGAGATGCGCGGTGGGTTTTTAGCGCGTCCCAACTCTAGTGCACGGGCGACCAAATCTTGAGAAATACTGAGGGTTTCCATTGTGGAGTTCACCTTCTCATCATCTTGTGTGGACATACTGTTCCCCTGTCTATCAAGAATGCACCGATGTAATCTTATTTTACAACAAACATCTATTGTGTTTCAATTAAGATTCATTGTGTAATAATGTGAAATTTTATACTATACTGATGTGAAATTTAGCTTAAAAAACAAAAGAGCGCCACGCGGGCGCCCATTCAGAAGTAAAACCAAACCCAATTATTCTAATCATTCATTCGGTGGCGGGGGTGTTTGCGGCGGCGGAGTTGTCTCTGGTGTAGGCTCTGGTGTGGGTTCTGGCAAAACGACGAAGCAGCGCTCAATTTCCACCACGTCATCCCATGCGAACATGCCATTAGCCACGCGCGGCAAATACCACCCTAATTGCCAGTGACACCAAATGAGGTCGCCATCTGTATGGTTATTACAACGACCATCGCCCCAATAAGTCGGGTCGGTGCACCAGTTATAATCTTCATCTAGTGGCGCATCGTCTTGCGCACTGACACCTGCACTCATAAAGACACCAATCAGCATCAATAAGAGTGCCATTGATAAAAATAGTATATGTTTCTTCATGTGAGTTGCTCCACAACAAATCACCCTTACAGACATTCTTATTATAATATAATCTTAATCAGTTAGCTTATAAAAACCTATAAAAATAACGTAATAGTATGTTATCCGTAGGAAAATGGTAAACAAAAAAGCGCCACATGTTGTGACGCTCTTTTGCAAAACCATTTATCAACCGATTATCAAGTGGGTGGGTAGTCACTCGACCGGTGGTGGTGGTAAGTCTGAGTCCGGTGGCGGTGTTGTTTGTGGCGGTGGGGTTGTCTCCGGTTCTGGTTCGATGATAACTTCTGGTAGAGCCGTCACACAGCGCTCAATTTCCACCACGTCATCCCATGCAAACATGCCATTAGCCACGCGCGGCAAATACCACCCTAATTGCCAGTGACACCAAATGAGGTCATCATCTTCATGGTTATCACAACGGCCATCACCCCAGTAGGTGGGGTCGGTGCACCAGTTATAATCTTCATCGAGCGGTTCATCATCTTGGGCACTGACACCCGTACCCATAAAGACACCAACCAGCGTTAATAAGAGTGCCATTGATAAAAATAGTATATGTTTCTTCATGTGAGTTACTCCACAACAAATCACCCTTACAGACACCTCTATTATAATAGAGTTTTAACTATATCGCTTATAAAAACCTGTAAAAATAAGGTAAGAGTATGTTATTCGTAGGAATATAGTAAACAAAAGAGCGCCACGCGGGCGCCCTTTTCACATCTGAAGTTAGTGTTTGATGGTTTGTCTAGTCACCGCTAGCGCTAGCAGGCGCTTCGTCCAGCGGGTAGGGTAGCACATCTGGCCACACGGTCGCGCCGTGTTCGTGCACGTCGATGCCCACTTCTTCGGCCTCTGGGCTGATGCGCAGCAGGCCTAGCGCCTTAATCGCGCCGAACATCACGCCGGAGGTGGCAGCCGCCCAGATGGCTACAGCCAGCACGCCGAACATCTGTGTGCCCAACAGTTCTAAACCGCCGCCTGTGAACAGGCCTGCACTGCCGCCGGTCAGGGCTTCTAACCCGAACAGGCCAATAGCCAGCGTGCCCCAAGAGCCACAGACACCGTGCACAGCGAACGCGCCAACTGCGTCATCAATTTTGGCCATCTCGACCGCGCTCACGGCCAACACCACCAGCACGCCGGCAACACCGCCGATAATCATCGCAGCAACGGGTGTGACGAAGGCGCAGCCAGCGGTGATGCCGACCAAACCCGCCAAACTACCGTTGAGGGCGAAGGGCAAATCCCATTTGCCAGTGCGGAAGTACATGAAGAGCATGGCGACAATCGCACCGACACAGGCGGCGAGGGTGGTATTCACTGCAACCAAGCCCATGATGTTCACATCGCTGGCGGCCAGGGTAGAGCCAACATTGAAGCCGTACCAACCGAACCACAGGATGAATGTGCCCAGCGTGGCCATCGCCAAGTTCGACGGGCGTGGCGGGTTGCCCCAAATGCGGCCAGGACGTGCGCCAACGAAGGCCGCGCCAACCAGCGCAATAATGCCGCCCGTTTGGTGCACAACGGTGCTACCCGCGAAATCGAGGAAGCCGCGGTCTGCTAACCAACCACCGCCCCATACCCAGAAGACGACAACAGGATAAATGAACGCGCCGACAATCGCGCTATAGATAAGTTTGCCGACGAAATTCGTGCGTTCGGCCATCGCACCAGTGGCGATCGTTGCAGCAGCGCCAGCAAAAGCGAATTGGAAGAAGAAGCCGACGAATGCCGCGCCATCGCCTGCGCCAGTGCCATCAATACCGCCCAGCATCAGCGTTGGCGTGCCGAAGAACAAGCTACTCTCCGTGTTGGCAAAGGCAATGCCATAGCCAACTATAAAGAAGAGAATACCGGTAACAGCGGCGTCCATGAAGTTTTCAATCATCGAGTTCACCACACCAGTTTGGCGAATCATACCGCCCTCTAGCATGGCGAAGCCCGCTTGCATGAAGAAAACAAGGAAGCCGGCCAGTAAAATCCATGTTTGATCAAGATTGGACTGCACCGCTTCCACCGCTTCAATGGTGGCGAATTGACCAGCAGGGTCAATCACGGTTTCTGCAGGAGATTCATCAGCAGGCTCATCTTGCGCGAGTGACGCAGTGGCCATTGCCGATACGATGAATGCCGCGATAAGGACGGCAAGGAGACGGAAGAGCAGTTTGCGACCTGACATTTTGTTGTACCTCTTGCACATAATGGCTGACAATCTGGTATGCGCCCTCAGTGTACTATGGCCGCAAGAAGGGGAGTAACGTACGCTTTTCCCAAATTTTTCAACCATACTTTGTCACATCACGACAAAAATTTTTTCAACTTGTGGGGCATCAACAAAAAGGGGGGAGGCTTTTTTAGCGGTATTCACCAAAAGGCGCTTTGTAAGATTTAGCCAGTCAATTTGACGGCGACACCGCCATATGCGGACGAAAGTGCCGCCGCCTTTTTGGTACTATTCAACAACTGTGGCATTTGCTTCGGCGGGGATGGGCGTATTTTGCCGCCGTTGAAGCTGGAGCATCACGCCACCCTTTGGCCGCAGGGTAATGAACGGCTCTGGCTCTGGTTCATGCTGTTGCGCCAGCGCCACATCATACCGCTGCATAATCGTGGCCAGCACCAACGTCGCTTCCATCATGGCGAAACTGTTACCGATGCAAATGCGCGCCCCGCCGCCAAAGGGGAAATAAGCGAACTTATGGCGCGTCTGCTCTTTTTCTGGCGTGAAGCGCATCGGGTCAAAGCGTTCTGGCTCATCCCAATATGTGGGGTCGCGGTGGATGAGCCACTGGCTCATGATGACAATCGCGTTTGGCGGCACGGTGACATCGCCAATGCGCACCGCAGAGGTGGCGAGGCGCGTCATAATCCACGCGGGAGGATAGAGGCGCATGGCTTCCTTTATGGTCATCTCGGTATAGCGCAAGTTGGGCAAATCGGCAAAGGTGGGCGGGCGGTCGCCTAAAACGCTATCCAACTCTTCACGCAGTTGGGCTACAACATGGGGGTGACGCGCCAACAAATAGAATGCCCAAGTTAGCGCCACAGCGGTGGTCTCATGACCAGCGAGGAAGAGCGTCATCACCTCATCGCGCACTTGCTTATCGCTCATGCGGCTGCCGTCGTCCTCGTCCTGTGCGTGCAACAGCATGGAGAGCAAATCGCCCGTATCCTCACCACTTTGCCGCCGCTCGGCAATGATGCGGAAAATCATATCGTTCAGGCGTTGTTGCTGCTGCTTCAACTTGCGATTAAATGGCGTCGGTATCCAGAGCGGCAAATGAAGGCCAGAACCGCGCTGCGTGCCCAGTTCAATCGCCACTGAAATGGCCTCGCCAATGGTGTTGGCCTCTTCGCGCACATCAGCGTTGAAAAGCGCCATCGCCACAATTTGCATAGTGAGGCGCATCATCTCGTCAGCAATGTTGGTCGTTTGCTCTTCGCCCCACGCTTCTAGCATTTGCAAGGTATAGCGCACCATGATGTCGCCATAGGCGGCAATGCGTTGGTGGTGGAAAGCAGGCTGGATTAAACGGCGCTGGCGGCGGTGGAAATCACCTTCGCTGAGGAGCAAGCCATCACCAATGAGCGGTTCTAGGGCGCGGCGCAATATGGGCGATTTGATGAAATGGTCAGCGTCTTGTACCAGCACTTGGTAAACATAATCAGGATGGTTGAGGACAAAAACGGGTTTATTCAACAAACGTAAGGGCACAATATCGCCATAGGGGCGTATTGCTTCTAAGAAGCGGCGGCGGTCACGACGAAATTGGCGGAAGTGCCCCAAGATAGGTTCAGCAGGCGGCGCATTCAGCTGAGACATCAGTACACCTCTTCAAATTTCACTCTCACAACAGACGTGGCGATTATAAACGATGTAATAAACATGCGCCACAAGTTGCCGCCACCGCCCATTGCTTGAAAAGCAAACGGGGGCGGCCTGCCCCCCATATATTGCCCTACATATATATAATGAAGCGTTGCGCCTTAACGACGGGTGAGCTTGAGCTGTAGCCCGCCTTTTGGCCGTAAGGTAATGAGCGGCTCTGGCTCTGGCTCATGCTGTTGCGCCAGCGCCACATCGTACTGCTGCATAATCGTGGCCAGCACCAGCGTCGCTTCCATCATGGCGAAACTGTTGCCGATGCAAATGCGCGGCCCGCCACCAAAGGGGAAATAGGCGAACTTGGGGCGCGCCTGCTCTTTTTCTGGCGTGAAGCGCGTCGGGTCAAAGCGTTCTGGCTCTTCCCAATAGTTCGGGTGGCGGTGCATCGCCCATTGGCTCATGATGACCACCGATTGAGGTTGAACGACATAGCCGCCAATCGTGACCGGCTCAGTTGGCATGCGCGAGAGTATCCACGCCGGGGGATAGAGGCGCATGGCTTCCTTTACAACCATCTCGGTATAGCGCAGGTTGGGCAGGTCGGCGAAGGTGGGGGAGCGGTCGCCTAAAACGCTATCCAACTCTTCCCGCAGGCGCGCCACTTCTGACGGGTGTTGGCTGAGCAGATAGAGCGTCCATGTGAGCGCGTTGGCGGTGGTCTCGTGGCCAGCGATGAATAGCGTCATCACCTCATCGCGCACTTGCTTATCGCTCATGCGGCTGCCGTCGTCTTCGTCCTGCGCCTGTAGGAGCATGGAGAGCAAATCACCCGTATCCTCACCACTTTCCCGCCGCTGCTGGATGATGTTATAAATGGCCGAATTCAACATAGTGAACTGGCGTTTGCGTTCGCGGTTGGCGGGTGTGGGCAGCCAAGCAGGTACGCTAAAAGCGCTCATGATGCGGTGGGCGGCGGTCTCGATGGCCACTGTAATCGCCTCGCCCAGCGCAGCGGCTTCCGCGCCCACATCAGCATTGAAGAGCGCTTTGGCCACAATTTGCATGGTGAGGCGCATCATCTCCTCCGCCATGTTGATCGTGACTTCTGACCCCCATTCCGCCATCATGCGTTGGGTATAGGACACCATGATGTCGCCATAGGCGGCGATGCGTTGGTGATGAAAGGCTGGCTGGAGCAAACGGCGCTGGCGGCGGTGGAAATCGCCCTCGCTGAGTAGCAAGCCTTGCCCCAACACCACTTCGGCATTGCGCCGAAACATGGGCGTTTTGGTGAAATGCTTGGCATCTTGCACCAAAACCTGATGAATGTAATCAGGATGATTGAGCATATAACCATGACGCCCCAGAAAGCGCAGGTGTACAATATCGCCATAATCACGCGCGCCCTCTAAAAAGCGCAGGGTATCGCGACGAAATAGACGAAGATGCCCGATGAACGGTTCTGCTGGTGGTGTGGTGGGATAAGGTATAGCGGCCATTGAAAATTGCCCTTTCTACACAATATGCCTTTGTTGCGGTGCGGCTAGGTGTAGAGCATATTGTTGTATATTTCTAGACAGGTTGTATAATAATAAGGGTAAGCCAAAAACGAGGGCTGTCAATAAGGAACTTAGCCTCAGTGTCTATTACTAGACACTTCTTGCGCAAAGAAGGTGAACATCGTGAGCGAATATGAAAAGCCAAAACTAGACCGTCGTGTGCGCCGTACGCTCCGTATGCTGCGCGAAGCCTTGCTCGAACTTATTCTTGAAAAGGGTTATGACAATATCTCGATTAACGACATCACCACCCGCGCCGACCTCAGTCGCGCCACCTTTTACCTGCACTTTTCAGATAAAGATGACTTGCTGCTGCATAGCCTAGAGGAAATGTTCGACGATTTAGTGAACCAGCGCTTACAAAGCCTTGACCCGACAACGCTGATGCAGAGCGATGGCACGCCCCCCAGCCTGTTCGCTTTTCAACATGCTGCGGAGTATAAAGACTTGTACCGTGCCCTATTGAGCGAACGCGGTGTCGCATTTGTGCTACATCGCATTCGGCTCTATATGGCACAAATCACCCGCAGGCAACTGCTGAACTATTTCTCCCACATACCAGCTGGCACGTTGGAATTTGTCGCCCAATATCTGGCGGGTTCGTTGCTGAATATGCTGCTGTGGTGGCTAGAAAACGAAATGCCCCACCCACCAGAGGAAATGGCGCAACGCTATCACCTGCTCACCGTTCACGGGCTGCGAGGGTTGCTCCCCTCGTTAGTGTCGATGGATGGCGGCGCTTCTGATTAGCGCTCTTTTGCCTCTAGGATGGCTTTCAGGCGCGCCAAGTCATCGTTAATCTGGCGGCGGATGCGCATCGGCATGAAGGGCGCCATGAGACGGGTGAAAAATCCGCCGGGGGTGACGCGCTCGATGGTGATTTTGGTGGTGCGCCCAACAGGCATAAAGGTATAGGTATCGCGCACTTGCCAGCGGCCTAATATCCCGCGCAAGGCCAGCACTTTATTGGGCTGGTAGTCAACCACATCGGCATTGAACAGCCAGCCCCGTTTACGCTCTTGCGTGACCATCGCGCCAATGCGTAACGAGCCTTCGGGTACAACGGTGACTTGCCCTGTGCCTGCTTGCCACTCGACAGTGTTTTGCCAATCGGCCACATATTGAAACACTTCGCTGATGGGGCGCTCAATGATAATGCTGTGTTCAAAAACAGTCGCCATAAACCGCACTCCTCACATCCATAAACCCAATCCGCCTTTGATTATAACGGCTGCTGGGCATAAGCCAAACTGTTTGTTTCATGGGGGCGGGGTGTCTGAGAAATCTTTCAGCTGTTTCATGGGGCGGACTGCCCTCATGCAACGGGTTTTTAATAAGGGCGGGTATAGCGCGTTTGGATGATTTTATCCCCGTCCAACGTTAGGCTGAAAATACTGGCTGTCTGCGGGTAGCCATCGGGCACGCCATACTTGTGCAGCGCGCCTTTTTCCTCTGTTGTCACTGGCCGCCCATGTGCGTAAAGAATGGTGAATGCCAGCGGGTCACCATGCGTCACTGCAACAATCTCTTCGCCATCGTGCGCTTGTTGCATGCGGGCGATGAAATCTTCAATCCGCGCCATGACATCTTGGGGCTGTTCATAGGGGGAGGGTGCGCCTTTGTACAGGTCAAACTGGCGCACGTTAGCCAGCTCTTCCTGCGTGATGCCATCGAAGGGCGAGTAAACTTCGTTCAATCCCTCATCGACAATTGGCATGAGCTGATGCGGTTTCGCAATATAAGCGGCGGTCTCTTGGGCGCGTTGTTGGGGGCTACAATACACCGCGACAATTGGTGCATTGGCCAACGCTTGCGCCGCTGCTTGTGCCTGTTTTTGCCCGTCTTCGCTCAAACGAAAGTTTGGCAATCGCCCATAATAGATATTATCTGGATTATAGACATGGCCATGGCGCACAAAATGAATCGTCAACGGCATGATAATACTCCCGATTGGATGGTTAAGGCGCGATGAAGTATAGCGGTTTTGTGCGATTTGAGAAATGGTCAGCGCCGCGCTTGCCGCAAGAGCCAGCGGATGGCTAAATCTTCCTCATGCGCTGCGAAGAATTTGATATTTCCGCCACGGCTGAGGGGCGTAATCAGGCGGCGCAAAATGTTATGCAGCGGGTTGTCATTATGCAAAATCGCGTTCACAGTTGGGGGGGAAAGCTGTACATACTCATTGCGTAAAGTGTTAAACCGCTTGATGACATAAGGCATGGAGGGGTAGCCAACGCTAATATCTAGCAGACGCATCTGCGGTGTTGGCTCATTAGGGATGGGGTTTTTGACAAGGCGCATGAGATGGTCAAAAAATTCATCCACCGCTTGATTTGAGGTATCAAAAACGGTGAATTTGTGAATACCATTATCCATGTATTTGTAAAGGCAGCCGGTTTGGGTTGGCAGAGTAACCATCTCATCCTCGCAATAAAATACTTCAGTAGCCTTTACTATATCATTATTTTCTGTTTTGTTCAAAAAAATTTTCATTTAGAATTTATGAATTTTTCGTGTAATGTTACGAAATAGTAATAGCAAAACCGGCCTCTGTGTGTGCAAAGGCCGGATTTGGTTTAATTTAGCGGGATTGTGGCGGGGTTACCACTGGCGCGTGGCGGTGTAATAATAGGTGTGGGTGCATTGCGGGTCTTCATCCCACACGGTTGAATATTCCAGCGACCATGTGCTTTCGCTAGTCAGCGTCAGGTTCAATGTCACCGTGCCGTTATTTTGATGGTTTCGCCCTTGATAGAAGAAGCTATTCGGCCCTGTAGGTTGTAGCGTATAAGGTGCAGGTTCTTGGCCGCGCCATTGAATGCTGCCATCCGGGTTAGTGATGATGGCGGCCAGATGCGCGCATAGCGCCAGCGGCGGCGTGTTGCATGTGCCCGTCATCACGTCTGGGCCACTTTCTGCCTGCCACACTGATTGTCCCTGTGGCAAATAGCTGACGTTATCGCCGCTGCCAATGTTGCCCGTAGAAACAGGTGGCGGCGGGTCGATGGCCACCAGATTGCCGCAGACGCCCACCGTGCGCACATCGTTTTGGGGCACCCACGACTGCCCGCGCCCCGTATCCAACGACAGCCACAACTGGTTATCATCATCCAGCGCGTAGCCAATGATGGGATAGTGCACATCTAGCGTCATATCGAACTTGACGCCATAGTCTACGCCTGGCCCGTTATACACCGTGACCGCACCATCACCATAGCCCAGCCCGGCAATACACGCCAGCGACTCATCCGCGACTAATTCCAGCGGCGCGCTTCCAATGGTGGCGAAGCTATAGCGCGCGTCTACCTGTGGCGCTGCAATCGCTGTCAGACCATCTTCTGCTAGCGCAACCTGCACCGATTGCCCCGTTTCCGCTGTTTGGGCGACATCTAACGCCACCACCTCTGCTGTGCCAGCAACGACCTGCACTTTGAGGATATTATCCTCGCCCGATTGCACCAGCAGTGTGGCATCGTTGAAGCGCAATTCTACACCGTTGATATTGACCACCGATTGCGCTTCGCCCTCTTGCTCTAGCAATAGCCCGCTGGCATCTGCCCCGCAAACGACACCCGCGCCCGTGCGTAGTGCTATCTGTTGCATCGGCAGGGTATAGGGGCTATCAATAACCGCCAGCGCCTGAATATCGCCATCGGCAGCGATGAGCGATTGGTGCACCCATGCCGCGCCGTCGCTCAGTTGAATGCGCACCCATTCGCCCGCGCTATCACGCCCATCAGCGATGACTTCGCTTGTCTCGTCAAACACCCCAATAACGTTGAAATTGCGCCCCGGCCCGCTGCGCACGTTGACATCATAGCCCGCGGCGTTGGTCACGGTCAGCGTCGGCAGGGGATTGGGCAGCGGTTGTACGAGGTTCGCCAGTTCGGCATCGCCATAAAGCGTCATGCGCACTGCACTATCGCCTTCGTTGGGCGCTTTTAGCAATAACAGGCCGCGCGCTTCGTCGTTGCTGATGGTGCGGGCGGCGGTGATGTCCCTTATGTCGATAAGCTCGCCAGCCGTCGCCGTTGCCCCCTCTAGCTCAATGGCATCGGAAGCGACGCACACTTGCCCCGCCTCTAGCGTGCCGCAAACCGTTTGCGCCGTATCTAATGCATCGACAAACAGCACATCGCAAACGCCATGCGCTTCGCTGTCTGTTTCGTCTTGTGCCAGCGCTGGCATGAGCACCGCTGTTAGTGCTACCAGCGCCGCCCCAAGTAAAAGTAACCGTAATCGCATCGTTATCATCCTTTTTCCTACCTATACCACCCGTTATAATGCACCCCCATGACAGGGGTATATGATAAGGAGTGGTTATGCGTTCTCATCAGTTGTTTGTATTGGCGCTCTTCGCCCTAATTTTTATTTTAGCGGGTTGCGCCCAATCTACACCACCGCAAGATGTCATCGTTCAGTACCTTGAAGCGCGCATCAGTACCGATGAAACTGCCCTGCGCGCCCTCTCTTGCACTG
>DAOTWU010000111.1:0-7859 GCA_034435735.1 Anaerolineae bacterium
TTAATGAGGGCGGTGCAACATCGTTCTTTACAACACTTCCCTCAACGGGCGGGTTTATGGCAGCTTTATTGTAATCAATGCGCGGATGGAAAATAGCTTGTAGCATTTCCACCAGAATAGACTCAATTGTTTTTAAATCATTGAGGGTTAGACCAGATTCATCTAATTGCCCCTGAGAGCGTTTATCCTCGATGATTTTTTGCACCAATTCCACAATCGCCTTTTTGGTTGTGGGTTTAATCGCTCTGGCAGCACTTTCACAAGTATCGGCAATCATCAAAATTGCCGTTTCACGGCTTTGTGGCTTAGGGCCAGGGTACGTAAATGCTTCAATATCTACAGCGTTTTCATCCCCACCAGCACGCTCTACAGCACGCTTATAAAAGACATAAACTTTAGTTGTGCCATGATGTTCGCGGATAAAGTCTCTTATGCGATTGGGTAAACGGTATTGGCGCGCTAGTTCATCCCCGCCCGTGACATGGCTGATGATAATATCCGCACTGCGATATGGATCGTTGAGTTTATCATGAGGGTTGCCCATATCTTGCTGATTTTCAACAAAAAAGGCGGGGTTGAGCAATTTGCCAATATCGTGGTATAGGGCTGCCACATGGCACAACTCGGCATTAGCGCCGATAGCATTAGCGGCCTGCTCGCTAAGGTTGGCAACTTGCAAAGAATGCTGATAAGTACCTGGCGCTTCCCTGAGTAAACGCTGGAGCAGAGGCTGGCTGGGTTGGCTTAATTCTACTAGCTTCATACTGGTGGGCAAATTAAAGAGGAACGTGATGGCATACATGCCAGCAATCGCCACTACCGCCACTAAAAGCCCGTTAATCATACTTGTAATCACAGCCGTGATGAGGTCAATATCTTGGCTAGCCGCAGATGTGCCGATATTGAAAGCCGCAACGACAGCCGCATTAATGATACCCACCAAAATACCTGCATATAGATAGCTGCTGAAGCGGTCTTGGCGGCGCAAAGTCAAAGAGCCGATGATGCCACCAGCAGCCACCATAGCGGCCACTTCCAGCGAATTTTCCGCCATCATACCAATGAGTAACGAGAGGCCAACAGCACCAATCACAGCAATTTCTGGGCCAGAAATAGCCACCAAAATTAAAGCAAGCGCCGCATTCGGGTAAATATAGATTTGCTGCTCGCCCCCAAAAATGCGCGCACCCAAAAGCTCAATGAGGAATAAAACGGCAATCAGTGTGAGCAAGCGGTATTCCTCAAGAATCAATGATGGCTTAAACCGGATGATATAGATACCCGTCACCACCATCACGACAACCGTCGCAATGAAAGCGCGGACGCTTTCCTGTAGGCGCAAGTCATTAGATGTCAACAGGCCAAGTGCTTGAAGGGCTTCGTAGCCCTCTTCATCCAGCACTTCACCACGTGATAAAACGGTTTCGCCACGGGCAAATGTGCGTTGAACTGGCGTTATTGCCTCCGCAGCAGCTTGACGAGCAGCAGCCGTAGCCTCTGGGTTTTCAAAAGTATTGGGGCGAACCAGATTTGCTAAAATAGCAACAATAACATCGCGCTCCGTTGCGTTAAAACGGATGCTCACTTGTGTGGGTAATTGGGAGCGAAGCGTTTCAAGCTGAGTTTCACGGATGGATTCTCGCATAACACGAGTGAGCACATTGACTATTTCTTCATCAACAGAGCGCCATGTTTCATCATCCATCTCCAGAATGGCCTGAATAATATCTGGGTCTAACTTTAGCGCTGTGATATAACCAATGTCCGCCATCTTCTGCTCAAAATCTGCGTAAATATCAGCGCGAACATTGGCAATATAATCCAGAATTTGACGCGCCAACTCAACACGTTGACGCGCAACATTTGGGTCTGGCGGGTCAAAAACAGGTGGAACGGCGTTCTGGGCTTCTAAGCGGCGGCGTTCGGTAAGTATTTGACTGGTATAGGTGATGGGCTTAGGGGAAGTAATATCTACTGGAACAACCTCCCCTATCTGCAAGGAGGAAATTGAGCTGCGCCCAGTGAAAATATCATCAAACGCCACAATCATCGTGGCGACCAAAACAAATAATGCTGCTGCAGAAGTTACTATCGCACGACGTAAATATAATGTCGTGCGATCGGCAGGAATATTGAAACGCTGTTCTAAGAAATTGGCAATTTGCTCAACCATGGCGATTTAATCGTGGGGCTAAGATAGCAGCTCGCGGACGACTTCGTTCACAAGCTTACCATCCGCTAAACCTTTGACTTTAGGCATTAAAGCCCCCATCACTTTCCCCATATCTTTTGTCGAAGATGCGCCAACCTGTGCCACAGCTTCTTGAGCAAGGCGCATAATCTCTTCACGGGAAAGCTGTTGCGGGAGGAATTCCTCGATAATAGCAAGCTCTGCGCGCTCGCCTTCGGCAAGGTCTTCACGGCCTGCTTTGGTATATTCATCGATACTTTCACGGCGGCGCTTGGCCTCTTTTTGCAAGATAGCCGTCACATCTTCCGCGCTAAGTTCACGGCGTTCATCGATTTCCACTTGGCGAACAGCATTTAACAACATGCGCAGTGTATCTCTACGAGCGTTATCTTTATTGCGCATCGCATCTTTCAATGCTGCTTGAATTTGTGGCCTTGGATCTTCCATGAAAATCATCCTTTCCGGTTTTGAAAAACAAACCGTATATACAGGATTATACCAATAGACCGCTCTTATTCTATCACAGGATTGACGATGAGTTGACCATCGACGTAGTCAAGGGCTTGTACAGGGGTGATTAAATTAGTGAGTGGGCGCGGATGAATAGCGCGGGCACGGATATAGTTTTCGGTATATCCCACGCTGATAAATCCATCTTCAGTTGCTCCGATAACTTGTTCCCATAGCACATGGAGCTTTTGTCCAATGAACCGACGTGCAAAACGCTCTTCCTGCTGGCTAGAATGCTGTAAGAGGCGTTGGCTGCGCGCTTTCTTAACACGTTTAGGAAGCTGGCCTTTCATGCGTGCAGCGGGTGTGCCTTCACGAACGCTATAGCGAAACACATGCAATTTGGCGAAGTTCATCTCATGAATAAACGCTTCACTAATAGTGAACTCTTCATCGGTTTCGCCGGGGAAGCCTACTATGACATCGGTCGTAATACTTAAATCGGGGATGTGTTCACGTGCTAAAGTGACCAACCGCCGAAATTCAGCTTGGGTGGTATTGCGGCGCATCCGCTTCAAAGTAGCATCGCACCCACTTTGTAGCGGCAAATGTAAGTGTGGGCATAGGCGTGGATTTTGCCATAGCTCAAAAAAGCCTTCAGCAATATCCCATGGTTCTAAAGAGGATAGACGCAAACGGGGTATATCCGTTTCCGCCAGCAACGTTGTTACAAGGCGTTTCAGCCCCTGTTTATCTCCAAAATCATGGCCATAACTGCCCAAATGCACGCCTGTAAGCACAGCCTCCTGATAGCCCATAGCGTGTAATGCCTGTACTTCAGACACAATTTCATGAATAGCGCGGCTACGCCCTTCTCCCCGTGCCACAGTTGTAATGCAAAAAGTGCAGGCATTATCACAACCATCTTGCACTTTGACAAATGCGCGGGTGCGCCCCAAAGCGCCGGGGACAACGCTATCTCGGGCGTGTGGTTCTATATCAAAGAGTGCTGTTGGTGTGCCAGTGATTCGCTCAACAATGCGCTCTTTTTGGCGGTTATCCACTACATGGGCCACCCCTGGCAAAACAGAAATATCCTGCGGAGATATTTGTGCATAGCACCCTGTGACAGTAATTTCTGCCTCTGGGTTAGCGCGGTTTAATTCACGGATAAGCTTGCGGCTATCGCGTGTTGCCTCGTTGGTTACGGCGCAAGTATTAACAATAACTCGTTCGGCGGTAGTTGGGTCATCAACAATTTCATGCCCCTGTTGCACCAGTTGCCGCGCCATTGTGTCAATTTCGCTTTGATTGAGGCGACAGCCGAGCATGCGCAGGTGGACTTTCATGGATTAGTTGCCTCGGTATCACTAAATTCAGCGGAATCAGGGCTAAGAACCAGCACATTATCAAAAATAACAGTTACAGCCTCTTCTTTACGTTGGGTCTCTACCGCCAACCCAATACGTCCTACAGGCAAGCTATCATCAACCCAGACATCAGCCATATGGCCGCCCTCACATTCACCAAGGAAAAAAGTACTTTCACTGTTGGGATCATCTGGCAAGCAAAGCTGTACAGGCTGGTCGTTGATGAAAAAGCGGAAAGTATCACCAATCGCCACTACCCGAACCCGATTTTCAGCATTTAGACCTTGATGGATATAAGGAGAAGACACCCATGTGCTGATGATTTTTTCTTGTCCATCAAGATAGCGCACTAGACGATAGTACCCATCGCTACTAATGAGAAATGTATAAAGGTTATTTTCATCAAAGTAGCGAAAAACCAGCCCAAAGGCATTATCTAAAGGGCCGCTAACGGCTTGCATATCAGCAGAAACATCAAAGTCAGCGAAATTTGGCAATGCCAACGAGTACGCTAAACGCTGGGGGCGGCGCACATTTAACGTCAGCACACTATCATTAATTGAGGCCGCAAGCAAACCATCATATTGTTGCCATTCATCTGTAAACGCGTCAAACGTCGCTGCGTACAAAACTGTTCCTGCTGGCCCGCTCAAAACAGGCCGTTGGTTAGCAATAAATGTATTGACGGCCAGCAATACTAACAGCACAACGCCTAAACCTGCTATAAAGGCAAAACGTCGCATAGCCCAATTGTTCCTTCATATTGACGATATTAGGCGGATTGTAGCATAGGGCATGCTACTTGAGAACAGGCTTACTCGCCAATACCAATGAGGATACGTTGTGCATCGTCAGCGTATTCGCTATCGCTTGCGGCAACACGGCGCAGATATGGCAGGGCGTTATCAATATCCCCTTCATCTACCAAAATACGGGCTTTGTTGTAGAGCGCTAAAGGATGATCGGGATTTATAGCAAGGGCAGCATCCAACTGCACTAATCCCGCTTCAGTCTCCCCAACCAAATGCAGTGCCCAACCAAAAGCAGCTAGAATATCTGGGTTATCAGACATCGCTTCAGCCAATTGAAGCAGGTCATTTACGGTTTCTGGCGATAGATTATAGGCTTCGTCGGCATAGAACAGGGCTAAAAGCTCTAAAAATTCTGGAGCATAGCCAGAAATGGCGGCAGCTTGCTTGAGTAATTGTTCTGCTTGAGCCAAGTGACCAACTAGGCGATGGGCTGTCGCTAAATCCGCATAGTAGTAAGGGTTTTCAGGGTCTAGGGCAACAGCTTGCACAAACATATCGAGGCTGGCTTGATATTCTTCCTGAGTACGGAGATGTAAGCCGTAAAGATAGATAACCTGGGGATTTTCGGGTTCTAAGGCAAGCGCTTGTTGAATTAATTGGCTGCCATCTTTTCCTTGTTTATCACGTGCTAATCCCGCATATGCCAACGCTTCGGCTTCTAGCGAATCTCCGTCTAACGAAGCTGGTGGAATAGCAGTTAAAGCCAACTCCGCATATGGCCAAAGTTCCAACTCGGCTAGCCGAATACCAACCCGCAACGAAATCAAAGGGTCATCAGGGTCTGCAGCCAACAAAAGCAATAGTGCACGGGAAACATCGGCATAAGCTGGATCATCGACCACATACCATAAATGTTGAGATGCGGCTTGGGGATCAAAGGGTGCGAGTAATAGCCCCAATTGATAATGTGCCCACAAATCTTCTGGGGATAGGTCGAGTAAACGAGTTAACGCATCACGCGCTTCTGTCCAGCGCTGCATATCAAGGTAAGCCTGTGCAATAGCGCGTGCTAAAAATATGTTGTCATCAATGTCAGGCAAAGCGGCTTCCCAATAGCGCACTGCGCGGGTCATATCCCCCATATCACGCCACAAGTTACCCGCCAAACGGAATAATACCGGTGTCCAGCCCGTTTGTGCCGCTTGTGCTTCTATGTGATAAAGCGCCTGCACAGGGCGGTTATGAGCGAGGGCATAATCCAAACTGCCTAAAGCATTGGTAGGAATTAGTGTAGGGGATAATGTAGGTGTAGGCGTTGCCCGTTGTACCCCTGGTATAAATGCGTACAATCGAATGAAGAAAAAGGGAATTAAAACGAGCAGCACCAGAATAAGCGGCACTGCTCGTTTAAATGACGTATCCATTATTTAGTTGCATCACCTGTCTTTGATTTATCCTCATCCATACCCAACGCATCGCGCACAACACGCTCAACTTCATCAGGCGTAAATGGCTTGATGAGATAACTGAAAATACCCTGCAGCTTACCAACTAGACGATTAGCAGGATCATCGTAAGCAGTGATGACAATAATTGGCGGAGTTTTCACTGTTGCATCGGTCGCCTGTAGTGCTTTATAGCGCGCTTTAATGGCATCGAGAATTTTCCAGCCGGTCATGTCTGGCAAGCCAATATCAAGCAAAATCACATCAGGCGTAATTGTCTTTATTGTTTCAATTGCTTTAGCGCCGTGTGTCTCAGAAGTAACTTGAAACCCCAGTCGTGAAAGTGTGGCATCCATAACTTCAATTAGTTCAGCGGTATCTTCAACGATAAATACAGTTTTGGGATTTGTTGATGAAGTTGGGGTTTCTTCCGTTTTTGGTTCGGGTTTGGCTTTTGACTCATGGGTTTCTTGTGTTGTTAATGATGCATCTTGTGCATCATCTTCATCAGTGCCTTCCGCAATATCAACCGCATTGACAAGGCCTGTTTCCGAAGGTGTGATAGAAATTTTCTCTGCTTCTACAACGGGCATAACACCTGTATGTAAAGGAGTGGCAGGTTCACGTTCTTCGCCTTTATCTGGCGAGCCTTCTGCCATATTATTGATTTCTACCGGCGTACTGGTTTGATGATTCGCCATATAAGCCCTCATTGTAATATCGCTTAATAACAGCGCTTCGGCTACATTATAACACAACAAACATCAAACAGGACTAAAGTTTATGAAATCTTTGAATATTTTTTATATTTAGTTTGACACCCCCTAATTAACCCGCTGACATCTATCAAAAATAGGGTATGCTATTGGCTCGTATAATGGCAACTATGGAGCGAAAATGTTGCGCTGGAGAAAATACCTATCTACCACCCTATTGCTATGTGTAGGCTTTATTTTAGTCAGTTATATCGGGCAAGCTCAAATAGAAGATGCAGATAACCCCATTGTAGAAATATGCCCTAGTCAAGGTATTGTCCCGCGTAACAGCACTTTTGAACCTGGTGGGATTATCCTGACTACTTTTGATAAGCTAGACTTATGGGTATACGATATAGACAATAATCGCCGCTATCCCCTACCCGATTCGCATCCCTGTGGCGCAAATTGCCGACTTTCACCAGATGCGCGCTGGATCACCTATCACAACCCGACGACGCGCACATTTGACATCATGCGGCTCAATGGCACAGACCGCAGACCTTTTGTAGATATTGCCACCGAGGTTCACTGGTGGGATAGTGAAACCTTATTAGTCTGGACACCCGGCCACGAAGCCTATTTAAGGCCAATCGATACCGATGAACGTACATATCTGAATACACAAGGCGCGATTTCTATTCAGCCAGGGGGTGTGTGGGGTGTTGTGCTTGAGCAACAAGGAGACTCGTTCCTACGCAAATTGGTGTATTTAGATAGCCAATCACCGCGTGAAGACATTATTTTGGGAGAGGACCTCCCTTACTTTAACGCACATACATGGTCAAACCAAGGATGGTTAGCGTATGTCGCGCCAGTTGTTGATTCCACCAGTGGATACATAGGGGGAGAGATTTTTGGCATTCACCCCGAACAGCAAGCCGTTCCACAACAAT
>DAOTWU010000112.1:0-9471 GCA_034435735.1 Anaerolineae bacterium
CGTTGAGGTGATAGTCCACAATTGATTGAATGGCCAGCGGGGTGATGGGGCCGCGTAGCATTGCTTGCACGGCTGTACCCCAACCCACCGCGCGCACAGGCGAGGCATTGCCATTGTTGAGCGTGGCCAGATGGCGGCCAATCCAGCCGCTGGTGATGCCCGTCTCGCCTGGTGTACCGCGCTCCATGAAGTCCATCGCTTCAAAGTGAGAGCGTGTACCATGTGGCGAGCCGGTGGCGTGCACGGCCACTAAATCGCCCGCCTGAAAGATGGGCAGCAACGGCGATAAAGCGGGGTGCAGACCAAAGAAGCCATCTAAATCTAATACGCGATTTTCTGCTGAAGCATCGGGACGCGGGATGGCCAACTGTGGGCGCATGTCGTAGTAGCGGTCTTCACCATGCGGCACAATCATATTGAGGGCATCTGCCCCGCCGCGCAGGAAAATCGCCACCAGTACATCGCCCGATGGCTGGTCATACTTAGGCGCAAAGGCCAAACGCGGCATCCAACCCGGCAAAGCGCTATAGGCCGAGGCCAAACCCGCCAGCGCGCCGCTGCTGCGTAGAAATGCGCGCCGTGACATATTCGGGTGTTGGCGGGCATAGGCTTCTGCCACGGTATTGGGGTGTAAGATGCGGGGTTTACAAGTATCATGTTCGCACATGGGATTCTCTCCTTATTTGTACTGGTAGGCCGGCGCGGTCATCAATAGCGCCAACCCATAGGCGAATTGCTGTTCGCCACCTTCTGGCGCTTGTTGGGCGAAGTTGAGGGTGATGTCGCGCTCTTCATCTGTCCAATCGCGCCCCCAGAGATAGCGCGCCAGCCAGCCTAACACTGATTCCAGCTCCAGCGGCACGCCATCGGCTTCCATCAGCGCGATGAGGGCTTCGGGATTGGGGCGCAACCTGCCGCCGACGCCTGTCGCTATGGCCAGCGCCACATTCCAGCGCATCAGGAAATTGCTCTGCCAATACGCGCCAACATCGGGGTAACCATTGGGGGCAGGCCACATAAAGGGCAAATGCCCCAACGCTTCCAATACGGGAATGACGAGCCGCACAAATTGGTCTGGGGTGCGGTTATAGTCATAGCCCAAAGCCCGCAGCCCGCTGGCGATATATTCATAGGGGCGGCGGAACTTTGGCGGGGCGTTCCAAAAGTGGTCGCTGTTGATGATGACGCGCAACATGGCGCGGATGTCGCCATCTGTTTCAGTGTATGCCGCTGCAATCTGGTCGATAAGCGCTTGCGGCGGGAAATCTGAAACGAAGCGGCGGGCGAGTTTGGTAGCAATGAATTGCGCCGTTGAAGGATGCTGCGCGAGAATATCGAGCACCATTTCGCCATCTTCAACACCGCCGCCAGCGGGGATAACCTGCCCTAACACGATTTTCTCACCATCATCATGCAAGCGCGGGCGGAAGCGGAAACCGCTGCGGTCGGCCTCTCTGCGGCCATTGATAGACCAGCCAGTGAGGGCACGCGCCACCTCTTTCACGTCTTGCTCGGTATAGCCGCCATTGACGCCCAACGTATGCAACTCCATGAGTTCGCGGGCGTAGTTTTCGTTGGGGGCGGTGTGATTGCTCTCAATTTGGTCAAGGTAGAACAGCATGGCTGGGCTGTGGGCATCTGCGCCGAGAATCTCGCGGAAGCGTCCTAAGGCATGGGGGCGAATGACATCGCGGTCATCGTCGATTTTCAACAACCATACGACATCTTTGGCCATGTATACGCTGAAATGGTCGCTCCAAAAATGCACCATGCGTTCATAAAGCTGGCGGCGGCTATAGAGCGAACGCAGCAACCACGCGCCGAAAAACTGGCGCATGACCTGCCCGCGCATCCCACGATAACGCTCTCCAACAACAAAGCTATTTTCGTAAATGACTTCGGCATAAGGCTCTAAACGCGCTTCAAGGGCGCTGTCATCAATGTTTTCATAATCCAATTGCTGTTCTAGCCAAGCGTGGGGGCCAATATCGCGCACTTCGGCATAAAGCTCTGGTGTGACGCCAAAGCCAAAGCGCGATAGCGCCAACCAAACGGGGTCGCGGTTGGCGGCAATGGCCGGCGCAAAACTCCCTTCTGGCGCGGCGGCAAAAGCGGCGGCGATAGAGGCGGTATTGAGCGCAGCTACTGCCCCGCCCGCCCCAAGCCATTTCAAGAACTGCCGTCTTTGTATACGGGCGCTCATCAAAACACTCTCCCTTACTGCTATGCGTCAATACCAGCATAGGGGGCGGCTGTTGCCGAAGTGTCATCAGAATGTAAAAAGTTAAACGGGGAATAAGCGCGGGAATTTACAACTTTTTTATAGCCTGTTCCAGCAAGAAACGTTATTTTATCGGATAATAGTATAATAGATTGAGCATTCGGGGGAGTTAGCTATTTCATCAAGGCAGGTGCGTTGTTGATAACGCGGGGCAAAACATCGAAAACTCCAACCGGCATTCTAGAAAATTGAGTGTTTAGAGGTGTAGGATGAAAAACATAGGAGCTGCTTTTAATTTGTTGATGCGCACACTACCCATTGTGGGGGTGCGCTTGGGGGTGATGCTGCTCTTCTGGGTGGCCGCGCTTATTTATCTGGCCATTACGGGCGGCATCGCGTTGCTCATCGGTCAGGCGGTTGATTGGTTGGGGTTCATCATCTTCATCATTGCCGTGGCTGGCATTGCGCCACTGTATAACCTCGCCTATCGCTATGTCTTTTACATGATTAAGGCCGCACATATCGCCGTGATGGCTGAGCTATTGAAGAACAATAGCTTACCAGAAGGCACAGGCCAATTGGCATGGGGCAAGCAGAAGGTGCAAGAGCGCTTCGGCGAGATGAACGTGATGTTTGTCGTCGATGAAATGGTGAACGCCATTGTACGCGCTTTCACCAGAACGGTTTACAACATTGCTACGTGGCTGCCCGGCGATACGGCGGAGCAAATTGTGAGCATCGTCAACCGTGTGATTATGTACGCCACCAACTACATTGACGAAGCGATTTTAGCCCGTAGCTTCTGGGTGGAGAGCGAAAACCCGTGGGCAAATGCCCGCGATGGCGTGGTACTCTATGCGATGGTGTGGAAGCGGATGCTGATGCCCGCCATTTGGCTGATGGTGCTCAGCTTGGCGACGGCGCTGGGCGCGTTCCTCATTTTAGCCGCGCCTGTTGGCCTGATTGTCGGCGTGATTAACGCTAAGCTGGCCGGCTGGGCGATTATCTTCGCGCTGGTGCTGGGTTGGTTCATCAAGGCCGCTGTCGGCGATGCGTTGGCCGTTGCCGCCATCCTGATTACTTATAAAGAAGAGACCGAAGGCCTGACGCCCGACCCCGAAATGGCGCAAAAGCTGGATAATGTGAGCGATAAGTTCCGCGAGTTAACCGCCCGCGCCCGCGATGCTGTGGGCTTCGGCAACAAATCCGCTGAACAAGAGCCACCACAAGCGCCACTCCCTGGCGAAAGCCCAACGGCCTAAAAAGCACCTCATAATGACATACAAAAAGGGTTATGGCGATTTTGTCATAGCCCTTTTTTATCTCCCAAGATTAACGAGATATTTATGCAAAACTGTTATGATAAAAAGCACACACTGCATGGACAGGGGGAACTGTCCAGTTTGGCATGTATAAAAACCCCTATTTTTTCATGCAATGTCCCATTTTCGAGTACAATAGGTAGCAACTTGAACCGAACCATGACGGTTCAACAGCGAGTGAGGTTGCCTTTATGATACGGTTTGAACGATTTACCGAGCGCGCACAGGATGCAGCAGCGCGTGCTTACGAAATTCTGCAACGATATGGCCATAATCAGGTGGATACCGAGCATATCTTGCTCGCCCTGTTAGAGCAGCCAGATGGCGTCATCCCTCAAATTTTTGAGCGCTTGAATGTGGATGTGAGCAGTGTACGCGCCCGCCTAGATGAAATTTTGCGGCAAAGCCCGCGTACCGCCGCCATCTATGGGCAAGGGGGCGCGAATCAGGTGTTTATCACACCGCGCGTGAAGCAGATTATTGACCTCGCCAACGAGGAAGCCAACCGCCTGCGCGATGAATACATCAGCACGGAGCATATGTTCCTCGCTATCTTGCACGAGCGCAATACGACCGTCGCCCGCATTCTGACGGAAAACGGCCTGACGCGCGACCGCGTGTTGGATGCGATTAAAGAGGTGCGCGGTGGCCAGCGCGTCACCGACCCCAATGCCGAAAGCCGTTACCGCACGCTAGAGAAATATAGCCGCGATTTAACCCGCCTCGCCCGCGAGGGCAAGTTAGACCCCGTTGTCGGGCGCGATGGCGAAATCTTGCGCGTGATACAAATCCTCAGCCGCCGCACCAAGAATAATCCGGTGCTCATTGGCGAAGCTGGCGTTGGTAAGACCGCCATCGCCGAAGGGCTGGCGCAAAAAATCGCCAGCGGCGACGTGCCGGAACTCCTGCTGAATAAGCGGGTGCTCAGTTTGGATTTGAGCGGCATGGTGGCCGGTAGCCGCTTCCGTGGCGAGTTTGAAGAGCGGCTGAAGGCTGTCATCGACGAAGTGCAGCGCTCTGAAGGCGAGATTATCCTCTTCATTGACGAGCTGCATCAAGTAGTTGGTGCAGGAGCTGCGGGCGGCGCGATGGACGCGGGCAATATGATGAAGCCAGCGCTGGCGCGGGGCGAGTTGCAATGTATCGGCGCGACCACGCTCGATGAATACCGCCAGTACATCGAAAAAGATAGCGCATTAGACCGCCGTTTTGCGCCGGTATATGTAGATGAACCAAGCGTTGAAGAGACTATCGAGATGCTTTATGGTCTGCGTGACCGCTATGAAGCGCACCATAAAGTTTCCATCAGCGATGATGCTATTGATGCATCGGCGCGCCTCTCCGCCCGCTATGTGACGGGGCGCAAGCTGCCCGATAAAGCGATTGACCTGCTAGACGAAGCAGCGGCCAAAGTACGGGTGGCGCTTTACTCTATGCCGCCCCATTTGAAAGAGATGAAAGCCGCGCTTGACCGCCTGACATTGGAAGAAGAGGCGGCGGGGCTGGCACGTGATTACGAACGCGCCGCCGAATACAAGATGCAGCGCTTACAGCTAGAAGAAGAGTTCGAGCGCGAGCGGTATTTGTGGCAACAGGAAAACACGCTCGATGAAGTGGTGGATGCCGATGACATTGCCCAAGTTGTGGCGCAATGGACGGGCATTCCTGTGCAGCAGATGCTGGAAACCGAGAGCGAGAAGCTCTTGCGGATGGAAGAGGTGTTGCACGAGCGCGTCATCGGGCAGGATGAGGCCGTTTCGGCATTGGCGGACGCCATCCGACGGGCGCGCGCCGGCTTAAAAGACCCCAAACGCCCGATTGGTTCGTTCATCTTCCTCGGCAGCAGTGGCGTGGGTAAAACGGAGTTGGCGAAAGCGCTGGCGGAGTTCATGTTTGATGATGAAGAGGCGCTCTTGCGCATTGATATGAGCGAATACCGCGAGCAGCATACCGTCAGCCGCTTGTTTGGCGCGCCTCCGGGCTATGTGGGCTATGAAGAAGGCGGACAACTGACGGAAGCGGTGCGCCGCCGCCCCTATCGCGTCATCTTGTTCGATGAAATTGAGAAGGCGCATCCCGATGTGTGGAACGCGCTACTGCAAATTTTGGAAGATGGCCGCCTGACCGATGGGCAAGGCCGCACGGTGGACTTCCGCAATACGGTGATTATCATGACCAGCAATCTGGGCACGGAGTTCGCCCGTCGTGGCGGGGCGCTGGGCTTTGTGCGACCAGATGACGCCGAGGCCATCGCCGACCATCAGAAAATTGAGAAGGCCATGCGCGATACCTTCCGCCCAGAGTTTTTGAACCGCATTGACGAAATTCTCATCTTCAAGCCGCTGGCGCTGAAAGATGTGGAGCGCATTGTCGATTTGCAGATGCATGGCATCATTGAGCGGCTGCGCGAGGCGGGCTTGAGCGTGCACCTGACCGAGCCGGCGCGGCATTGGCTGGCGCGGCAGGGCTATGACCCGCAATTTGGGGCGCGACCGTTGCGCCGTGCGCTCCAGCGCTATGTGGAGAACCCGCTCAGTGTGCGGATGCTGCGCGGCGACTTCCAGCCGGGCGATTTGGTGGTGATTGACGAGGTGAATAACCAACTGGTCTTTGAGCGCCATATTGACGAGGTCACGGACTATCACGAGCCACCACGGCAGCAACACTTTGAAGAGCCGCCGCGCTTCGAGGATAACGGCGAAGAGATGCCGCCGTTCGAGGGCGATGAACAGCCCTTCGAGAATAACCAGCACCTTTCATGACAAAAACACGGGGCGTCGATAGCGGCGCCCTGTTTGGTGTTTCGCGCCCGTCCTCAGCTTATTAGCAAACGGGCGCTTTTTGTTGCTATAATATATAAGCGCGGCTTCTTCAATGATTGAATGTTGAGACCTCTATGACCGACACTAAACAGACTGTTTTCATCAGTTACCAGCGCAGTACATCTGTGTACATAGCCATAGCGATTAAAGAAGCTTTAGAAAAACGAGGCTACCAAGTTTTTTTGGATTTAGATGGTATAGGAGCGGGGAAATGGAGAAAGCAGCTTGAACAAGCCATTCTTAACCATCATTTTTTCCTGCCGCTTTTCGCACATGGCAGTTTAGACCGTGTGCACCACCCTGACGATGTGTTTCGACAGGAGATTGAACTCGCCCTAGAAACCAACCGCACTATTATTCCTATTCTCATTGATGATTTTGATTTTACGCCAGACATTAAAGAAAAATACTTAACTGGCGCATTAGCACAGCTGCCTATATTGCCAAATACGCGGTTGCGTTATAAAGAGTTTTATCAGAACAAAACATTAGACGCATACTGGGACAACTTTTGCGAACGCTTTTTGGCAGGCAATCAAGCAGCCGCTACTACCACCCCACCGCCAGATATTAGACAGCATATAGAAGCAGTTAGTTCTAATAAACCTAGTTCTCCGTCATCAAATGAACTTAAGGCAGAAGCCCTGCTCACGCAGGGGAACAAAGCTTACGAAGAGGGCAAATATAAGACGGCGATACAACGCTATACCAAAGCCATTCGCCTCAACCCCGATTTCGCTGCTGCCTACATCAACCGCAGTCTTGCCTACCGCGCCTTAGGCCAGTTCCAGCAAGCTATCACCGACTGTAACAAAGCCATACAGCTCAACCCCGACTACACTGCTGCCTACAACAACCGCGGCATTGCCTACTACAACTTAGGCCAGTTCCAGCAAGCTATCGCTGACTATGACAAAGCCATCCGCTTCAACCCCGATTTCGCTCAAGCCTACAACAATCGTGGCGCTGCCTATGTCAACTTAGGCCAGATTCAGCAAGCTATCGCCGACTTCGACAAAGCCATCCGCCTCGCCCCCGATGACGCTAACGCCTACAACAACCGTGGCAATGTCTACCGCGCCTTAGGCCAGGTCAAGCTAGCCATCGCCGACTATGACAAAGCCATCCAGCTCAACCCCGATTTCGCTCAAGCCTACAACAACCGCGGTATTGTCTACAGCGACTTAGGCCAGTTTCAACAAGCTATCGCCAACTTCGACAAAGCCATCCTCCTCAACCCCGATGACGCTGCTGCCTACATCAACCGCGGCATTGCCTATCACAAATTAGGCAAGTTCAAGCAAGCTATCGCCGACTATACCAAAGCCATCCGCCTCAACCCCGATTTCGCTCAAGCCTACTACAACCGTGGCATTGCCTACTACCAATTAGGCAAGTTCAAGCAAGCTATCGCCAACTTCGACAAAGCCATCCGCTTCAACCCCGATTTCGCTCAAGCCTACTACAACCTAGTCGCTGCCTACTACCAATTAGGCAATTATAAGGCGGCACTAGCCGATTTTGAAAAGCGTATAGCTATTGATCCCCAAAATGCTGTTGGACACGCTGCCTATGGCGTAGTGAAATTCACCTTAGGCGATCATCAAGCGGCGTTAGAGGCCTTCCGCAAGGCGCGCCAACTCGATAAACAGGAGGTTTATATCATGGCGGATTTGGCTGTGGCTTACTTTGCTGTGGGTAAAGTAAAAGAGGCGAAACGCTATTGGAAAAAGGTCATCAAATCCGATGAACGCTTCAATGATTTGGATTGGGTGGCAAAAGAATACCATTGGCCACCGTCAATGGTGGAGACGGCGCGCCGTTTAATCGATGCCTTATAAACGGGCGCGCCGCCCCATTCTCACCACCTACGGGCAAGCGCCTTTGGCCAGCACATAATCAGTGGTATAAACGTTATCGTTTTCGTCGGTCTCGTTAATGGTGTTGCCAGCATCCACCGTGACGACAATCCGCTGCAATTCCTCATAATTGACGCTGACAGTGATGGGCACAACAAACGGCCCCGCACTTTGCCCCGGCCCCAACACGGGCACATTGGGCGCGGGCGCGGTTTGAAGCACCTGCCCATTTGAGACGAGAATGGCCTGCACCGCTATGGGCGCTTCGGCAGTGGTGGCCTCGCTGCCGTTGTTGGTGATGGTGATATTGATGTTGGAGGTCTGGTTACACACCAACGGATGCGGCGAGACCGTCACAGAAACGGTGAGATTGACATTGGCCTGTGGCACGGGCGAGGGCGGAATAGGCGTGGCCGTTGGCGGGGGCGGGCCAGCATCGACGGGCAAACTCTCTATATTGCCGCTCACTTGTAACAGCGGGGCGTATACCCAACCAAAATCGTTGTAATAGTAAATTTTGTACCAATCACCGGCGGGGTTGCGGGCGGCGAGTTGTACATCGCTATTGGCCGCCAGCGAGCCAATCGGCGCGAAAACGGTGCTGGGGCCGCTGCGCACATTGACGCCGGCCTGCGTCACACCCATCGGCACGGCGGAAGTGGGTTGTGCTTGGGCTTCGGCTTCGGTTGGTGTGGGCTGTTGTTCTGCCGCCCCTTGTGTTGGTTCGGTGTTTGGCGGCGGGATAGTCGGCGCGTCAGCAGCGGGTGCGGTGGTCGCGGTTGGCGGTGCAGTCTGTCCACCTGTGGCGGCAGTAGGTGCGGGCAGTGTTGAAATCGCCCCACCATCGGGCGGTTCGGGCGTCACAACGTTCAGCATAACCGTGGCGGGGGCGCTACTGCTGCCGTCACTGCGATAGGCGGTGATGACGATGGTATGCGCGCCTGTACCACTGGCCACCCATGTCTGTTGAATGTTGAAGGCGGGCGCGCCCTGGGTGTTGGGCGATTCTAGCGTGCCGATGGGCGCACCATCAAGCGTCACTTCAACGCGGCTGATGTCGGCACCGGCGTTGGTGATGCGCGCCAGAATGTTCACATCCACGCCTTCAAGATAGGTGGCGTTGGCCTGTGGCGAGATGATTTCGACAACAGGCGGGCCGCTGATGGGCGCATCGTCTGTCACACCGCCAGTTGAGAGCGTGCAAGCGCTCAGTAACCCCAATATGGCCACGAGGATCATCATCCATG
>DAOTWU010000113.1:0-4652 GCA_034435735.1 Anaerolineae bacterium
TGAAGCAGCTCATCGACATGAACCCATTCCCGGATGGCTATCTTGGGTTGGGCTATGGCGATCAAGCCACCGTCATGGTGAATCAAGAAGCAGCCATGGAACTCATGGGACAATGGGCGCCCGGCTTCTACCGTGCACTCACTGAAGATGGTAGCGGCCTGGATGAGGTCTTGGGCTGGTTCCCCTTCCCCGTCATTGAAGGCGGCGAAGGCAACCCAAGTGACGTGCTGGGCGGTGGCGATGGCTTCGCCGTGGGCATCAATGCACCCGATGAGGCTGTGGATTTCTTGCGTTACATAACCAGCGTTGAGAACCAACGTGCAGGCGCAGAAATTTGGATTGTGCCAGTGGTCAATGGCGCAGAGGACGTTGTGACGGAAAATCCGGTCATGGAAAGCATCATTGAAGCGCGCAACAACGCCGAATACTTCCAGCTGTATTATGACCAATTCCTGCCGCCAGCTGTTGGCGAAACCGTGAACGACGCTGTGGAAATGCTGTTTGCTGGTGTGGCCTCACCGGAAGAGGTGGCGCAAATGATTGAAGACATCGCAGCAGTAGAGCTAGTAGCACCCTAACTTCGGCCTATAAAAATCCGGAAGGTGTGGAGTTGCCGCATTTCCCCAAACGCCAAAGCAACATCCGCACCTTCCACCACTACATTGCGCAACAACGCTACGCACTTTTAGTTTAGCAGAGAGAAAAGCATATGTCCGCAGTGCATTCTGAAACGCTGGCCATAACAGAGCAAGTGAACATAAAAAGAAAGCGTACACTGAATAAATATGTGGTGATTTTCCTGTTCACCGCGCCGGGTATGCTGGTTTTCCTGCTGTTTCTGTTATTGCCAGTTCTCCAATCTAGTTACTATAGTCTCTATAAATGGAATGGGTTTGGCGCCCTCACTTCAGAAAATTTTGTGGGGCTGGCCAATTACCAACGCCTTTTTAATGACAAGATATTCATTAATGCTATTGGGCACAGCGTGACTATCATGCTGCTGTCATTGGGCATTCAACTACCGCTGGCAATGGGGTTGGCGCTGTTGGTAGGCCGTGGAAACTTACCCGGCAGGCGTTTATACCGTATGGCGCTATTCATCCCCTTCGTGTTCTCAGAAATCATCACCGCTATCATCTGGCTATACGTGCTCCACCCACAGCAAGGGCTAGCAAATCTGGTATTGGGCAGCTTAATCCCCAACTTTCAGAATATCGAGTGGCTGGGCGACCGCGAAATTGTCTTATTCTCGATATTCGCAGTGCTCACATGGAAATACTTTGGCTCTCACATGATTTTGTACATGGCAGCATTGCAGGGCGTGCCCAAAGACTTGGAGGACGCAGGACGCATCGATGGCGCAAGTGAGGTTCAGGTATTGCGCCATATCACTTTACCAATGATGGGGCCAACAATCCGCCTGACAATCTTTCTCTCTGTGTTGGGGGCATTCCAGCAATTCGTCATCATCTGGGTGATGACCGAGGGCGGCCCGGTATTCTCTAGCGAGGTGATGGCCACCTATCTCTACAAATTCGGCATTCAACGTTATGCGCTTGGTTATGGTAGTGCGGTGGCGGTGGTATTGTTCTTGTTCACATTCATCTTCTCCATTGGCTACCAGCGCACAATCATGCGTCAGGATTATTCCGACGAGACATTGGGTTAAAGGAAGCGTCTTATGAATAACAATTCAACCCTGCTGCTCCGTCGTTATGGCACACTCGCCCTAAAATATATCGTTTTGACCTTGCTAGTTCTGGTGATAATGGGGCCAGTGGCGACGGCGATTCTGGGCAGCATTCGCACCACTGGCGAATTCCTCAGCCAGCCATTCGGTCTACCACAGGGCGAAATACAAATTGAGAACTATACCGGCATTCTAGAAAGCGAATCTTTTTGGACAGCCCTATGGAACAGCGTGCTACTGACTATTGGCGTTGTTTCGCTCAACATTTTATTTGGCAGTATGCTGGCATTTGTCTTCAGCCGTATGCGTTTTCGTGGGCGAGAAGTTATATTCAACATCCTATCCATTGGCCTACTCTTCCCGCTAGTTGTGGCTATTCTGCCAATCTTCATTCAGATTCGCTCTTTAGGGCTGATTAACAACCGCTGGGGCGTCATCCTACCGCTTGTGGCCTTTGGCTTGCCGGGAACGGTGGTTATTTTACGCGGGTTCTTCCGCGCTGTGCCCTTAGAGCTAGAGGAAGCTGCTTATATTGATGGCTGCACTACAATCGGCTTTTTCCGTTTGATTTTGCTGCCATTGACCAGACCGGCATTAATGGCAGTTGCCACCCTTCAGACGATTTACGCATGGAACGAATACTTCTTGCCGCTCATCGTCCTGAATGATAGCGAGTTATGGCCGTTACCGCTGGGCATTCAGCAATTTCAGGGGCAATTTGGTACAGACTGGGCGCGTGTTATGGCCTATGTCACTTTGCTCATCATCCCAGCCATCATCTTCTATCTGTTCACGGAGCGCTTCATCGTTACCGGCTTAACAGGCGGAGAACTTAAAGGGTAAATCGGGAGATGACCCTATTCACCGGATTTACTTATCGCAATCAAGGGAAATTTCATGACGACTAAAGCCTATTTGAATGAAGCATTATCATTTAGAGAGCGTGCCGAACACCTACTGAAAGATATGACGCTAGATGAAAAAATCGCGCAGCTAGCGGCCATTTGGGTGACCAGCGTTCTCAACCAAGCGCGACAATTTGACATAGAAAAAGCCGCCACACGGTTGCAGCATGGCATCGGGCAGATTACACGTTCTGCGGCGGCGTCTATGTTGCCCCCAAAGGATGTGGCTGAACTGAACAACACCATTCAGCGCTATCTATTAGAGCAAACACGCCTCGGCATTCCGGTCATTGTGCATGAAGAGACCTGCGCTGGCATTCTGATGCGCTATGCCCCCACCTACCCGCAAGCGATTGGGCTGGCCGCAACGTGGGAGCCTGAACTCATCGAGAAGATGACCAATGCCATCCGCAAGCAAATGCGTGCGATTGGTGGTCACCACGCACTGGCGCCAGTTGTCGATATTGTGCGAGACCCGCGCTGGGGGCGTGTTGAAGAGACATTCGGAGAAGACCCATTCCTAACGTCGGCCATTGGCGTGGCTTACGTGCGCGGCTTGCAGGGTGATGACCTGCGCGAAGGCGTAGGCGCAACGCTGAAACACTTCCTTGGCTATGGCTGGAGTGAAGGTGGCCTAAACTGGGCACCATCACACATCCCCGCGCGTGAACTGCGGGAAGTTTTCGCAAAGCCCTTCGCCGCCGCCATTCGCGAAGCAAACGCCTTTTCGGTGATGAACGCGTATCATGAACATGACGGCGTGCCCTGTGGTAGTTCTCAAGAATTACTCACGAAGTTGCTGCGTGAAGAATTGGGCTTTAACGGCCTTGTCGTGGCGGATTACTTCACCGTCAACATGTTTGTAGAATACCATCACATAGCGGCAGATAAAGCAGAAGCGGCCAAATTAGGCATTGAAGCGACAATCGACATCGAACTGCCAGAAGTGGATTGTTATGGCGAACCGCTACGCAAAGCATTGGCGGCGGGCGATATTGATATGGCCTTTATCGATGCGGCAGTGTTGCGGGTGCTTGAGGCTAAATTTACGCTAGGCCTATTCGAAAATCCATATGTGGATAGTGGCGCAGTAGCCGAAGTTTTCTCTGCCGAGGAGAACCGCCAGCTATCACGTGAAATCGCCCGTAAATCTCTGGTACTGCTGAAAAACGAGGGGGATTTATTGCCACTAAAACGTGATTTGAGAAAAATCGCCGTCATTGGCCCCCATGCAGATAGCGCCCGCCTGTTACAAGGAGATTATCACTATCCCTCGCATCTGGAAGGCATGTTCTTGCCTGGTGTGAGCATTGAAGCCCCCATGCCCCAACAAGCGGCAATGGAAATTGACTGGAGCGACCATTTGCCGCCCACTGTCACCATTTTGCAGGGCATCCGCGACCTCGTCGGGGATAGCGTTGAAGTCGTCTATGCAAAGGGCTGCGAGGTCAAGGACAATGATGCGCCTAGCATTGCCGAAGCCGTGCAAGCAGCGCAAGGGGCTGATGTGGCGATTGTGGTTGTTGGTGAAAAATCGGGGCTATCGCCACTCAGTACCAGCGGAGAATCTATTGACCGCGCCTCACTGGGGTTAATGGGCGCGCAGCAGCAACTTGTAGAGGCCATCTACGCCAGCGGCACGCCGACAGTTGTCGTGCTAGTCAATGGCCGCCCGCTCAGTCTGCCATGGATTGACGAACACATCCCCGCGATTGTAGAAGCGTGGTTGCCCGCAGAAGAAGGCGGCGCAGCGGTTGCTGAAGTGCTCTTTGGCGAAGCGGCGCCTGGCGGCAAGCTCCCGATGAGCATCCCACGCGACGTAGGGCAAGTGCCCGTTTACTACAACCGCAAGCCTTCTGGTGGTCGTACCAACTGGCAAGGCGATTACATCGATATGAGCGTGAAGCCACTATACCCCTTTGGGCATGGCCTCAGCTATACCACGTTTGAATATAGCGATTTGCAGATTACGCCGCAGCAATGCCAACCTGTAGATACAATCACGGTGCGCTGCACTGTGCGCAATAGTGGTGCGCGCGCAGGTGAAGAAGTCGTCC
>DAOTWU010000114.1:0-2342 GCA_034435735.1 Anaerolineae bacterium
ATTCCCAAGCAGCACCATATCGGCAAAGTGCAATCCATGTTCGCGCTGATGAATTCATTTTTGCCAGCCGATAGCGACGCCACTTTGACGATAGAATTCTTTGACCCATACGACGCCTTTTATGCCACAATCTCCAATCGAGAACTATTACTCCAGCATGGCGCCGCCCCACAGCAGCCCGATGCCGTGGTCAAAACAGAGTGGCGCAGCATCGTCTCTGTTGCTGGGCATCAACCTGATGTCTACACAGCGCTAGAACAAGGCTTGCTGAATGTCACCGAAGGGGAAGCCGACGCGGTGAAGCGTTTCTTCCAGCAATTCACTTTGCCAGTGGCGATGGAGCCATAAGGTGCAGTTTTTCATCTTGTGGCCATGACATTTGTCACTATTGTAAATGTGTCATTCGTCGTATGCTGAAGATGAACATAGAACTAGCCAATCACAATCGTGTGAGGGCGACACAGGGAGGACAGCCACCCGCCCGCAGGCTACATAGCCCGGGAATCGAGCGCACGAAATGCGTTGGCTGAAGAGTCCGCTGTGTAACGGCCTTTGGTTGCAGCCCGCACGATTGTTCACGGACACTTGATAACCACAGCCCAATCAAACGGGCTGTGGTTGCTTTTAGGCGGGGCGCGCCACCACAATGAGCCGTTCAATATAGCTTTGGCTATCACCATCAAAAGAAGGAATATCGCAGGTGATGAGTGTCAGTTGCCGCTCTGAAGTAGGATAGATGACGCTCAGGTCTTGGTAGTGGACTGTGCGAATATCAGTGACGATGTACTGCGTTTGCACACCATTTTCATCGGTGACGATAATCGGGTCGCCGATGTTGACGTTATAAAGGCGGTTGAAGATGCCAGGACGGCCATCTGGCATGAGCGAATGGCCACCTAGCGCGATATTGCCATTTTGATTGAGCCATGCCGTGCCCTGTAAATGCCCTACCCCACGCTCCCACGGGTCGATTGCCCAACTCACACCATCCAATGGAAAGCTGGTGATATACGTATTGATGCCTACGGTTGGCAAGGCGATATTAGGGCCAGATGGCACGCTAACAGGTGGCGGGGCGGCAACAACTTCTGGGGACACGTCGGTATCCGATGCGGGTGCGGGGTTTGGGGCTGGCGCGGGCGGTGGTGCAACAGCGACGGGTGGCGGGCTAGTATTGACCAGTTGGCTACCAATTGCGGCGGCAATATCGAGGGCGAGCCGTTCGCTGTGGTCAGCAATATTCCAAATATGGAGCGAACCATCGAGGCCAGCCGCAGCCAGCAGGTTATTTTCTCCACTGAAAGCCAATGTTTGTAATGGCACATCCACCGATAATAAATCATCTAATGGTTCACCTGTGCTCAAGCTCCAAAAGCGCACCGTGCCATCTTCCCCCGTGCTGATAATGGTCGCACCATCAGCACTGAAGCGCACCGCATTCACAGCGCCTTGATGACCTTGCAGCGTCGTACGCAATAGGGGCGGCTGTTGGTGAATATCCCAAACATAAACGCGGCCATCCGCGGCAGCGGCGGCAATATAGCGGCCAGTAGGATGAAAGGCTACGCCATAGACCACAGCCCCAACGCCCCGCAACACTTGCAACGAAACGCCATTCTCTCCCCAAAGCCCATATAACCAAATATCGCCACTCTCCCCAGCTGCGGCTAATGTACCGCCATCGGGATGAAAGGCAAGGCTATGCACAGCACCACCAAAGTGCTCTAAAGTGCCGAGGTGGGTAGCAGTAGGCACGTGGTAAAGGGCAATCGTATGATCAAGGCCGCCACTGGCGAGGATAGTGCTATCCGCGGAAAAAGCGAGGGCGGTTATCGGGCTTTGGTGTGGCTGCCATTCAGCTTGTAGGCGGGGCGATGTACCAGCAAGAGACCATAAGCGCAAAGTAGCATCGTCGCCACCACTGGCCAGAAGTGCGCCATCAGGGCTGAAGGCGAGGCTCAAAATCGCGGCACCATGCCCCTCTAACATGGCCAGATTGCGGCCAGACGCCATATCCCACAGCGCCAACAGCCCATCTTGCCCACCAGAAGCCATTAACGCACCATGCGGGGAGAAAGCCAATGTATTCACGGGGTGGCTGGCGCGAATATCGCCGCTATTGAGAACGATAGCCACTTGTGTTGGGTTATCAGAGGGCGGGTCATCTTGCGCATATGCAGGCAAAGCCAGCAATATAATGAGCACCCCTATTGAAAACCAAAATCGCCAGTTAATAGCCATCATCGCGCCTTAGATTATGATGGGTTAATTTTAAGCGATAGTGCTCACTAGGGCAAAAGTTCCATCACTGGCCAATCTCTACAGTGCCGACGGTATACCAC
>DAOTWU010000115.1:0-16433 GCA_034435735.1 Anaerolineae bacterium
ATCCGCTTAATGTTGCCCAAAGGGCATAAGGGCGCACATCCTGTGCATGCCATATCTGATTGGGATGAATTGCCCACAAGAAAGCTGCCAGCAAACCAAGTTGTTTACCACCAAGTCGTTTGCCCAAGGCATACAGCACAGCTACCCCAACCACATTACCCAAGACAGGTAACATGCGTAATGCAAAGGGGGAATCAATGCCGAATAGAACACCCCATATGCGGTGTGTGACATAGTTCAATGGGGGAAAAGGCTCAATTGTAATGATTGTGCTTAGTGAATCCCTCAGCGGCAGTCCTGCCCAATAAAGCGCAGCAAAGGCCTCATCTCCGCGTAATGGCACAGCTAGGAGATGGTAAAGGCGTAAGCCAAAGCCAAGTAAAATGATGCCAATTAAAGCCCAATGAATATGATGATGTTTTGTGCGTTGGTTCATCGTTTGAGTGTTGCTGCTTCGAACGCTTCGATTTGCTCGTCAGTTAATGGCAGAGTGTTTTCGCGGCCTGCTTTTTTCTTTTTACCCTTTGATGTTGAAGATTCCTCGCCTTGTTGTTGGCGCTTTAAATCGCGTAGATAATCGCGCAAGTTGGGTTTTTTCTTGAAAGCGAAGAGCACTGGCACCGTCGGCTCGTTCTGCTCAATCTCTGCTTTCTCATCAACCATTACCACTAGTGGTTGAACCTCGACATCTTCCACACCAATTTGTGTTAAAAGCTTTTTTACGTGCTCCGCTTGTTTGGTGGCTTTATCCATAGGATTACCGATGGCATCAAAGCGTAGAGTTGCCATAATTCGTCCTGGTAAGCTGTAATGAGCCTTCCAGCGACTACCTTCCACTGTATGGCGTCCAGCTTGCCATGGGGTCACAATTGCAAACACGCCTTGTGGGCAAATGAGCACATGCCGTGATGGAAAATGATAATAATTATAAAGCACGCTGTTGTTGCTAAGGCCTTTTAAGCCTTCTTCGAGCGCATCTTCGGGGCGGGGCGTTCTTGCCCAAAGGTTGGTCATACGGACAGACACGACAGTCATGACCAGCCCTAACACCAGAAGCAGTGGAGCGAGGAGGATTGACAAAGCGCCCAGTGTATCGTTAAAAAGCCAGCCATTGGTGATGAGAAAGCCGCCAATCAACACCGCCATTGTGGCAAAAAACAGATAATTGGATAGTTGGCTATTACGTTTGACCAGCTTCTTATTGGTTTCGATGCGCACTGTTCAATTACTCCTCAAATTCTAACGATAGTTAAAAGCTGTGGGGGCAACTTTTGCCGCCCCCACCTTTACAATAAGCGAAGTTTGTGTTTACGGACAGCTGCCCTGTTGCAAGACATAGTTTTGCTCGAACAGGTTATCCGTTTCGTCAGTTTCAATCACCCCAGAATCTGCATCGAGTCGGATAGTGGTGCGGTGCATCTCATTATAGAATGTGCTTACATTCATCAATACCACACTTGTGAATACCTCATTCGGGTCTAGTTCTGGCACTGTCACATCAATACCTGCTTGTACCTGTCCAGTGCTGACGAGGGTATCCACAATGCTCATGCGCGTTGGCGCGGGCGTGCGCTCTGCACCAGTATTTTTGACCTTGATAGTGATGGTTGAGTTTTGGCCACAGATCAGTGGGTGTGGGTCAATTACAGGTTGCACCTCAAACTCCAAGTTAGAGTTGCTAGGTGAACCGCAAATACCTTGTCCCAGTAAATATTCTGAACTGTAGAAGTTGTCACTTTCATTCAGCTCAGGGATGTAATTCCCACTATCTATTGTCGCCTGTATAGCATGCAATTCGTTCGTAAATGTTGTTGTGGTCAAATTGACTACGCTAGTATAGGCTTCGCCTGGGGCTAAAGTTGGCACAACAAATTGTCTAGTTGCAAGAATTTGCCCTGTACTGACCAAAACATCGTTCACATTGACAACAAATGATCGGTCGGTAGCATCTGGCCCATTATTGATGACGCTTACGCGCACTTCAGCGGGTACACCGCATTGCAATGGATGCGGGTTGATGATGGGCTCATAGGCGAATTGCAAATTCAGGTTTTTGGGGTCAGTAACGTCTGCTGCGCGTGGCACAAAATAAGATAGATAACCCGTATTGGTCACCTCTGCACAGATGAATTCCCCAAAACGAACAGTTGGCAGGATGTGCCATACACGCGGCGCACCATATGCGCTACCGATAACTGCCTGCTCTAAGTCCTCAGGGCGGGGGCGCATACAATGCGTTACTGGTCGCCGTAACCACTCTGCATCATTGGGCACAGCCCGATATTCACCGAACGCCATAATATCGAACAAATAGCCACGACGCTCAAATTCTTTGTCGCCAGGAATAATATCCGTTGGCGCTAAGGGGTCGTGCGTATCTGAGCGGCAAACAACGGTGAAATCACCAGCGAGGTCCTCAGGGTCATAGTAGACCGGACCGCAAAATTCATAATTTAGCAATACAGTAGCAATATCGAAGGGGGTATCACTCACCAATTGTGTGCCTACATCGCTGACAGAACGAATAATGTCTTGCCCATTAGCTGTCTTCAGCTCAGTTGTGATGCGTGCTACACCGCCCATATCAATGCCAACAGGGTCACTGCCATCAGCAGGGCCAAGCACTTCAGCATTGGCCAAACTGCTCACATCAAATGTGCTGCCTGTTGTCCATGCCCACCAAGTGAGTACTGATGTGCCAGAATTGTCAGCATGAAACTCTAGGCCGACTGGCAAATAGAAGCCTACCCATACTACCGGCTGGGTAATTAACAAGGGCGGGTCAAAGGTATAGCTAAAAACACCTGCATTATCAATTGTGGTTGTTGCTCTACCAACCAATTCGCTATCAATCGGAGAGCCGCCGTTTGCGTCTTGATAAACAACGACTTCGACAGGTGCGCCCGGCACAGGTGTTTTCACGCTAATATTGACGCGGTCTAATGTCGCCGGCAGTTGGACGCCCAGCGGTGTTAAGTCAAAACCGTTAATCACCAGCGACGGCTCGCCACTGATGAAGAACACATCGTTTCCATCTCCAGAATTATTACTTAGGATAATGTCTCCAGCACCGGCCATCGGAACTGCTAGTAAAACAAGTGCTCCGATAGTGAGTGCTAGCAATATCAAACGTATTGCTTTGATCATAACGTTTACCCTATTCCTCTGACCTGTAACAAACTACAGGCATAATCATTGATTGCGTGCTTATTTTAGGGGGTAACGGTAGGTTGGTCAAGCAATCACTATGCCTGAAATCCGTTCAATATCCCATAACTTTACAACAGCAGGCTAGAATTATCGCCCTTAACGGGATTATAATCAGCTCGCTTCCTCCAGAATTAGGGTTGTTAGAGGTTAAAATACATGCCAGAAATCATTCTTGTTGGGGTTCTTTTGCTTCTTGGTATGGGCGCATATTGGGCAATGGTGCTTTTCCCAAAACAGCGCGATTACCAGAAGCGGCAGCGTTTCGTCAGTGAAATGCAAGCTGGCGATGAGGTTATTACTTATGGCGGTGTCATCGGTCGTATTGTTGAAGTTGTGCCAGAACAAGGCATCGCCTTCGTCGAAATTGCTGATGGCGTCGTGGTTCGTATGATTAACGCTGCAATAATGCAACCCTATGACGCGGAGGAAATCGCTAAAAATGCCCGTATCGGACTTGGTTTAACGTCTGATATGGACGAGCCTACAGCTTAAAAGTTCTATTTGCAGGGAACGGGGGCAAAACCGCCCCCGTTAACGATTAGAAAGGCTTTGACCTATGGGCAAACATGTACGTTGGCTCATTTTTATTCTTGCCCTCACCGTTTTTTGTATCTGGGTGGCATTGCCGGAAACGACCGGCCTGCAGACGGGCTTCAATGAAGATGGTGAGCCACAATATCTCTTCAAAGTTCAACAGAGCCTCGGCCTGGATTTGGTTGGTGGCCTTCGTGTTTTGCTAGAAGCAGAATTGCCGCCGGATGCTTTCACGATTGAGGACTTACGTGAAACGGCGAATAGCGTTTCTCGGCGTGTAAATGCTTTGGGCTTGACGGAGGCGACCGTTCAAATTCAGGGCAATAATCGTATTCTCGTTGAGCTTCCCGGCCTCCATGACCCGCAACAGGCTATCGAGGCTATTCAGCAAACGGCTTTGTTAGAATTCGTGGACTTCACTGGTTTGCGAGGTTATGATCTCGAAGGCCAACATATTCTTACTACTGAGCAGTTGAAGCTTCTAGAACAGCGCGGTTTAGATATTGAAAGCGCGAGCGAAGAGGCTATGCTCAATCCGCTAACAGGGCAGCCATTCGAAACTGTAGTAACTGGTGCCGGGCTTCAAGCTGCTAGCGCCGTTTTCTCTCCTACACGTCCCAACGGGCAACCCGAATGGCATATTCAATTCTCGCTTAAAGATGAAGTTGCACAGGAATTTGCAGACTTTACCGAGCGCGCTACTGGCGAGCCAATGGCTATTGTTCTGGATGGTGAGGTGCTTTCCACCCCCATTATTAATGGCCGCTTAGAGGGAACGTCGATTATCACCTTCGGGCAACAATCTCTCCCAGGTGAATCCCCTCTAGAAACAGCGCGTCGCCTAGAAAATCAAGCCCGCACGTTGGCGCTTCAGCTACGCTCTGGTGCTTTGCGCATCCCCTTGCGTGTAGTCAGTGCGGAAAATATTGGCCCTACTTTAGGCCGTGAAAACGTCGAGCCTAGCATCCGTGCTGGTGTGCTTGGTGTGTTTGTCGTGTTGACATTTATGTTCGTCTACTATCGTGTGCCTGGCATTGCGGCAGATTTAGCGCTCATTGTGTTCATTTTGCTCAATCTGGCCGTATTCAAATTGATTCCGGTAACGCTCACATTGCCAGCTATCACCGGTTTCCTAATATCTATTGGTACAGCTGTAGATGGTAACATTCTCATCTTTGAACGCATTAAAGAGGAACTTCGCGCAGGCAATGACCTTGACCAGGCGCTTCAACTCGGTTTTGAGCGTGCTTGGACATCTATCCGCGATTCCAACTTCTCCACCATCATCATTTGTGCGATTCTGTTTCTCTTTGGTCAGACACCAGGCGCCGCTATCGTCAGCGGGTTCGCCATCACTTTGGCACTCGGTTTGATTATTAACCTATTCACCGCCGTGCTGGTCACTCGCACATTCTTATATGTATTGGTGGGTGTCTTGCGTTCATCTTTAGAAAAACGTCAATGGCTGCTGGGTGTCTAGAGGAGGGTACAAACCATGTTTAACATCGTTGAGCGCCGCCGCTGGTATTTTCTCTTTTCAGCGTTAATTATCGTGCCCGGCATCCTTATCATGATTTACTCCACCGCCACTACGGGTGCGCCGTTTCGTCTCGATATTGATTTCGTAGGCGGTAGTAACTATTCATTCCAATACACTGATGATGGTCCTACAGAAGGCGACATCCGCGCTGTGTTCCGTGATTTAACTGGTGATGAAGTGGTTGTCCAACAGCGTGGCGAACCTTCTGAGCACAAGTGGTCTGTTACGGCTGGTTTCTATGATAATGATACTCAGGAAGCCATCCGTGAGGCTTTAGCGGAACTTGGCCCTTTGGATGAAGATAGCTTCAACTTTGAATCCGTCTCTGCCACAATTGGCCATGAGGTAACCCAAGCAGCTATCGCCGCTGTTTTGGTGGCAACTATTGTCATCACAGGTTTCATCGTTGTTGCTTTCCGCCAAGTGCCTAATGCTTTCCGCTACGGCGTATGTGCCATTGCCGCCATGCTTCATGACATTCTCGTCGTTATGGGCGTAATGTCCTTAATGGGTATTGTGCTGGGCTGGAAGGTTGACGCCCTGTTCTTGACTGCGGTGTTGACTGTTGTCGGTTTTTCTGTCCAAGACTCTATCGTACTTTTCGACCGTATTCGCGAGAATATCCCGCGCTATTTGGGCGAACCATACGAGATGATTGTCAACCGTAGTATCTGGGAAACTATTCACCGGTCATTAGCCACACAGCTTAATGCCTTCTTCATCATGATTGCCATTTTGCTGTTTGGCGGCGATACCATCAAGCAATTCATCTTCATTTTCTTCGTTGGCTTGCTCTCTGGTACGTATTCCTCTATCTTTATAGCAGTTCCGCTACTTGTCTCTTGGGAAAAAGGCGAAATTCCTTTCCTCAAGGGCAGTGGGACGCTTCATCAAGATGCTGAGTTTGCAGAGGCTTAAAATATGCGTGCCTTACTTTACGATGGCCAATTGCGATTAGCTGAGTTACCTGTTCCATCGACGGAAGCTGGTCAGGCGTTGCTAAAAATCCGCCGTGCCGGCATTTGCAATACAGACTTGGAACTTATCAAAGGTATGTACGGGTTTCAGGGTGTTTTAGGCCATGAATTCGTGGCAGAAGTAGTCGATGGCCCCCAGGAATTGCTTGGTCGTCGTGTTGTGGGAGAGATTAATGTCGCCTGCGACCAATGCGATTTCTGTTACCGTGGCATCCCAAGCCAATGCCGTCATCGCTCTACTGTAGGCATCCATGAACATCCTGGAGCTTTTGCCGAATACCTTGCTTTGAAAACGGCGAATTTGCATGTTGTTCCTGATGACATCAGCGACGATCAGGCCGTGTTTGTAGAGCCACTTGCCGCTGCCTTAGAAGTGCTGGCTTCGGCTCACATTTCGCCTCATGACCGTGTGGTTATTTTGGGCGTTGGTAAGCTAGGTATGTTAGTAGCACAGGCCGTCCGCTTAACAGGCGCCGATGTTGTTGCTGTTGTTCGCCGAGAAAAGCAAGCCCGCCTCCTTGAAGGGTGGGGGATTCCATCAGTGGCTTTTGCAGACCTTGAGCCAGAAAGTGCACAGGTGGTTGTGGATAGTACTGGTCAGGCTTCAGGATTTGCGGACGCGCTTCAACTTGTTGAATCACGCGGCACGATTATCCTGAATAGCACTTATCATGGGTTGCCACAGATTGATATGACACAGGTGGCTGTACGAGAAATCAAAGTTGTGGGCAGTCGTTGTGGTTGTTTCCCCGCCGCCTTGCGTGTCTTAAAAGCTGGCCTAGTAGATGTTGAACCTTTAATTGATGACCGCTATCCTTTTGCCCAAGCGTTACAGGCAATTGATAGGGCTGCAGAAAAAGGTGTGCTCAAAGTTCTTTTAGACTTTGATTAGGTCTAATCATAAAAGGGCGACCAACTGATGGCCGCCCTTTTTGTTTTCCCTTGTGATGAGGTTGCTATTCCTGTGCTAGTGGTATTGTGAAGTAGAAGGTAGATCCTACACCCTCTTCACTTTCTAAACCAATATGCCCACCATGTGCCTCAACAATATGTTTGGTAATAGCCAGGCCTAAACCAGTGCCCTGAGAATAACCCTCTGTGCTGGCAACACGGAAGAATTTTTGGAACATATGTCGCTGATTTTCTTTAGAAATGCCATAACCCGTATCTTGTACAGCAACTTCAACAAACGGTTTCTCATCAATTTCTACTTGCTCTGTGTAAATGGTAATGTTGCCGCCTTCACGATTGTACTTAATCGCGTTGGTCAAAAGATTTAACAGAACTTGCTTCAGTTTCCCTCTATCGCCTTTGACAACATAATTGATTTCGGTAGGCACAAAAATGCGAATATGCTTATCTTCCGCCTGTTGCCGGACGACTTCAACACTCTCTACAATTAGTTTGTTCAAATCAAATGGCGCTAACTCTAGTTTTGTGCGGCCAGATTCCATTCTTGCTAAGTCAAGGAAATCGGTTGTCAATTGAATGAGGCGGTTTGTCTCATTTTGCATTGTTTCGATGATTTCACGCCGTTTTTCCTCGCCAATTTCTGGGCGTAAGAGTAGTGTAGTGCTGGCTTTTAACGCCGCCAGTGGTGTACGTAGCTCATGCACCATCTCTGCAATAAAATCGCTTTGTTGGAATAAACGCGCGTTTTCTATAGCTGTACCTGCTTGGCTAGCCAGTGTCGTCAGTGTTTCAATATCGGCTTCTGTGAAATTTGCGCCATTAAGCTTATTAACGACTTGCAAAACCCCTATAATTTTGTTGTGCGCTCGCATAGGTACGCCCAATAGGTTGCGAGTCTCATAGGCGATGGTGTTGTCAACACCTTGAAAATGGCTAGGTTCTTTAGTTACATCAGCGATAACACGCGGCTCACCATGTGTCGCAATCCAGCCAGCAATGCTTCCCTCTAATGGCACAATAATTTCTTCCATCTCGTGAGGGTTAATGTTTGTTGCCGCTGCAAAACGCAATTCACCAGTAGATTCATCCAACAACATAATAGACGCGGCATCGGCATTAATGAGTTCTGTTGCTGCGGTAATAATTTTCTTTAACAACGCCATATGGTCTAGCGTTGTGTTCAGTTGTTGGCTGATTTCGATGATGCGTTCATAATGAGCGAGTAAAGTCTGTGGGTCCATGTGTTTCCTGTCTCGCTGGGATTGTGCGCCAGTCATAAAAGCGTCTCCAGCCGTTGGACAATCTGCGGAAGAATATCTGCGGCGTTGCCATGAATGACTATTTGCGCATATTGGTCTGCTGGTGTTGTGCTCAGGTTGATAATAATGAGTTTCGAGCCAGTACGGTGTGCCAAAATAGGCAAATCACTCGCTGGCGCAACTTCTAAGGATGTACCCACCACCAGCATTACATCACATTCACGCGCCGCTTGTTTAGATGCTTGAAGCTCTCTAATCGGTAGTTGCTCGCCAAAAAGTACCACATTGGGCTTAATGACGTTGCCACATTTTTCACAGCGGGGTATTTCCCCTGTTTCTAAACATTTTTCTAATAACGCTTGTGCTGGATAAACAGTGAAGCAGTGTATACACGTACCTTCTCGCAAGTGGCCGTGTATTTCTAGCACATGGCTGCTGCCAGCTTTGGAATGCAGCATATCGATGTTTTGCGTGATAACGGATTTCAAATACCCTAATGATTCTAGCTGCATTAATGCCGTATGAGCAGCATTAGGGTGCGCCTCTAAAATGGTTTTTGTTAAGGGGCGCACCCAATCATAAAAAGCCTGTGGGTTTTGCTTGAACCCGAATATACTGGCAACTTCAAATGGGTCTACATCTTTCCATAACCCACTTGTAGGACTTCTGAAGTCAGGAATGCCAGATGGTGTGCTAATCCCCGCACCTGTCAGCGCGACGATGTGCTTGGCCTGCTTTAAAAGTTGTGCGGCTTGTTCTATAGAAAGTGTGAGTTCGTCGATTGTCATAGACACCTATTACTTTCTGGCTTCGAGGTTGAGCGTTTAGCTGTCACCTCCTGCGATTGATCGAATGCGCGGCTTCATATCTTCTGCTAGTTTTATCATTTGGCTGGCGACAATGGCATTCGGCTGGTAGAGCACAATTGGTGTGCCAGCTTCAATTGCTTGGAAGGCAAGTTCCGGTGCTGCCGAGATAATAGCGCGAATATCTTGCCCCAATATCTTCTCGACTTCATGCCATGGCGTTTGCAAGCTTGATTGCGCGCGATTGACAACTGCAACATTAATACGCCCTGCCCCTTCTGCTGCTAAATCGTTGATAAGCTCTCGCGCCATTGTTAGGGTAGGGGTATTGGGCTCAACAATTAGGATGAGTTTATCCATCTGCCGTTGGATATGTGCAGTAATTCGGTTTAATCCAGCCCCTAAATCGAAAATTGTGGGGCGACCTAACTGCCGTAAGCCTTCAATCAGTGCTGACGCCATGTCAGGGGTGAATTTTATTTCCATCTCTCGCGGACGAGCAGAGGATAGTAGCGTGCGTAAACCGCTGGCGTGGGTAACAATCTCGCCTTCAATTGTGCCGGCATTGATGTCTTGTGGTGGGCGGCGTAACACATTAGCTAACCCATGAGAGCGCCCTAACCCTAAGAATAAGCCCATACTGCCTTGGCCTAAGCGAAGATCGCAAATAATAGGGTCATCGCCCTGTTGGAGCATTGCCGCGCCCAGGTTAATCGCCAAAGTTGTTGTACCAACGCCGCCTTTAGCCCCAATGATGCCTATGGTAGCGCCTTTACTTGGGCCTTTCTTAGGTTGTTTACCGCTGCTGCTCCGCGCCAGTATTGCCCGTACGCGCGATGCTAGCTCTGCTGGATGCGTGGGTTTAGTTAAATAATCATCAGCGCCCGCCTCAAATCCTGCCACCTTATCATCGATGAGGGTTTTTGCCGTGAACATAATGATGGGGATATTCTGTGTATCAGGGTTTGCCCGTAAGCGACGGCATACCTCATAACCGTTCATGTCCGGCATCATCACATCGAGAATGATTAAGTCCGGTATTTCGGCAGTGGCTTTTTGTAGCGCACGGCTTCCATTATTGGCTGCGATAACTTCATAGCCATTTTTTTGAAGCATTAAACCAATAAGCTTCAGGCTATCGACATCATCATCAACTACCAGAATTTTCTCGGGCATTTGACGTTTGACCTTCCTGTACTTTGCGCTCAGTCTAGCACGAAAAAATAGGTGCTGCAAGCAACACGGTTGCTGTGTTGTAGAATACCAACAATCACGAAAATTTTATTTCGCGTGACTTCATAAACATAAAGTTTTGAAACCTTCGTTTGTGGTATAATACACCCGAATCGCTTATCAGACTGTAAACTTTTACACTTGTTTATAATTTGGCTATTGGTTTTGTTGCCTATAAACCCAATACATTGTAGCATTAAGTCAAATCGGGGGTATTGGCAATGGCCGTTAAGGGATGAATGTGACGAATGATGCAGGCGGATGGTTCACAGAGAAATAATGTAAATTTGTTAAGGGATACACTGGCAATTGCGGCTGCTAATCCTGCACCGGAGCATTGTGTTCCAGCTATTCTAGAGGCAATGTGTGTCTCTAGTGGCGCAACTGGTGCTTATTATTTATTATTGACCAGTGAGCCGCCCACTTTGTTGACTTTGGGTATCAATCCGGAAGATGTTTCAGATGCAGACCTCCATAGCGAGCTGGCAAAGGCTTTACCAGCCGAGTTTGTCCTCAATCCAAACTTGCCGGATGGTTTGAACCCACAAGGGCAACATTGGCTTGTATCTTCCATCTATAGTGGCAAACAACCTGTAGCTATTGTCTGGTTGGTTAGTGATGCACCTTTTGAGCTATCTGAAGAAATCGCTGCGATTTTGAACGATTTATTAAATGTGCTGCGACTTATCACTCAAAACCGTCAGACACAAATATGGACTGAAAAACTAGGGCGCAACCAACGTGAATTTTTGCGCATTGTATCCCATGATTTGCGCTCACCACTGACCTCTATGCGCGGATTTGCTGATATGCTGGAATCGCAAATGGCTGGCGAATTAACTGAACGCCAAGCCTATTTTGTTGGTAAAATTCTGGCAGGCATTTCTCAGATGACTTCGCTTGTAGACAATATTCAGGATGCTGGGCGCTATGATCCTGAAACAGGTTTCTACGAGATAGAGCGTAGTCAGTGTGACCTTATTGATATAGTGCAACGCATTGTCGCTAACCATCTTGTCCCTGCAGAAAAGCAAGAACTTACTGTCACTGTCAATGCTTCGGATGATGTGCCAATCATCAGTGCTGATGCTAATATGCTTGAACGTGCCATTACCAACCTTGTAGATAACGCCATTAAATACACACCCAATGGCGGCAAGATTGAAGTCGGCGTGAAAAGACATGGCAATGATGTGCTTGTTTACGTCCAAGATAATGGTTTCGGTATCCGGCCAGAAGATCAACGCCGCCTATTTGAGCGCCATACGCGCATCCGTCGCCAAGAACATAACCGCGTGAAAGGTAGTGGTTTAGGCTTGTTCATTGTGCGTAGTGTTGCACAGCGCCATGGTGGCAATGCATGGGTAGAAAGTGAAGTTGGCAAGGGGAGCACTTTTTACATTAGCATTCCTCTTGAAGGTGATAACCTCGTCGTGCGGCAAACCACCGAACACGATAACTAAGTTCTCTCTTGGTTTAGGATCATTATGAAGCCCCGTCTGCGTGCGGGGTCTATTTTTTGAGGGCTGGGTGAATGTCAAAAATTCATGTACTACCCGATATTGTTGTATCGCAAATTGCAGCTGGCGAAGTCGTTGAACGCCCCGCTTCTGTGGTAAAAGAGTTGTTGGAAAATGCACTAGATGCCTCTGCAACAACGATTACCGTGCAAATAGAGCAGGGTGGGAGGCGTCGAATTCGGGTAAGTGATGATGGGATTGGTATTCCTGCTGATGAAGTTGAACTTGCTTTTACTCGTCACGCCACCAGTAAATTAAATTCTATAGATGACCTACAGCAACTCTACACCTTGGGCTTTCGTGGCGAGGCATTGGCGAGTATTGCCGCCATTAGCCATATTACAATTACCACCCGCCACCGTGATGAGGAAACCGGAACACGGTTACGTATTGAAGGCGGCAAAGTGCTTCAGCGCCAAGAGGTTGGTGCTCCAGCAGGGACTGTTCTTGATGTTGAAAACCTCTTTTTCAATACGCCCGCCCGCTTAAAATTTTTGAAGAAAACCACCACCGAAAAACGCCACATCACATCTTTAGTTTCACGCTATGCAATGGCATATCCACATGTGCGCTTTGTGCTGGAGCAGGATAGTCGCGAAATTCTACGCACGACAGGTAGTGGCGAATTGGCGGATGTTGTTGTACGAGTTTTGGGGTTAGATGCTTTTCGCCAGATGATACCTATAGCTGGTGAAGAGCGAGACCGCTTAACTGGCAGCCGCATCAATGTGCATGGCTATGTAGCCCTGCCTGATTTCAGTCGGGCCGACCGCTCCCATATCACTTTGTTTGTCAATGGCCGTTCTATTCAGGATACCCGACTCACTTATGCTTTAACACAGGCTTATCAGGGGATGTTAGATGATCGCCGTTATCCGGTTGCTATTGTGATGATAGATCTGCCTCCGGATGATGTAGATGTCAATGTGCACCCCACCAAGGCCGAGGTTCGTTTCCGTTCACCTGATACAGTCTTCACGGCTGTTCAACGTTCCGTGCGCCAGGCTTTATTATCTGCATTGTCTGCACATCCAAGTGAATCGTCCACAGATGCCAGTCCCGCTCAACAAACATTAAACTTGCCATCATCACCTGCTGAATGGCAGTCTCCACCTTCATCCCCGCCCCCTGCTTATGCTGCTCAGCGGCCCTCTGTTCCTTTGGCACAAACAACTCGCCATTCAGTCTATACTGACGATGATGCTGACCTCGATTATATCCCAGCTGGTGCTGATGCCCCCCTGCGCCCCCGAACATTACCTATTTTACGGGTAATTGGTCAAATTGGGGCGCAATATATCGTTGCTGAGGGGCCTGTTGGTATGTATTTAATTGACCAAAATGCTGCCCATGAGCGCATTCTCTATCAAGCTTTACACGAACAATTGGGAAGCGATGAAAATGATTCAATTGAAATTGAGCCGCAAACTATTGAGCTTCCCAAGCAGCTTGCTAAAGCCTTTGAGCAATCTTGGGATTTTTGGCATCAACTCGGCTTTGTTATTGAGCCTTTTGGCCCAGATACATGGATCGTCCGCGCTGTTCCCTCTTTATTACAAGGTTTAGACATTGGTGCGGCTATTCTCTACACCTTAAAAGGTGGCTCAGAGCCTGAACAACTTATTCGCCAATTGAGCGCTTTTGCTGCCATCCGTTCGGGTGAAGTGCTATCTACTGAGGAAATGCGTTCTCTTATTCAACAACTTGAGCGCTGCCCCTCTCCGATGACAGCGCCCGATGGTCGTCCTACATTATTGCATTTTAGCAGCGAGCAAATCGCCCGCGAATTTCGCCGTTAGCGGCTTTGCCATTGGAAGCTATAGACCTGTGGCGTTGCGCTAATGACGCCATAAACCCCATTGCCAGTTTGCCGCGCAACACTCACTTGCCATTGGATAGCATGAGTTTGCCCATCTTGCGGTACAAGACTATCAGGCAATTCTAATGATGTGTCTCGTGTAATTTGGCGATAGACCTGACCATTGGTAGTATCGAAAACCTCTACAAGATAAACTTCGTCAGTTTTCAAAATACCAACGCTTACCCAGTACAGCGTAATGGGGCGCGGTGGCGCAACTGCGCCATTGGGCGGTGAAACAACCGGAGGTGCGGGATAAGTTGGCGTGGGCGTTGCTGTTTCTAGCCCTGATGGTGTAGGGGAGAGTGTTGGTGTTGGTGTTGGCGCAGGTACATTAATACATGCACCCTCTACGATGTTCGGGTTACAGTTAGGGCCACCACTATAATTGGAAAAGTCACAACCTAACCAGTTCAAATCACGGTTAAGTTGGGCGAGGATTTCTAGCGTGGTATTGTGTGCTTCGGCGATGCCAACTGCTGTGTCACCTTGTTGTACTTCATAACACACGATTTCGGTATTTTCCGCCAATGTAACACTGCCGACATTCTGCACCCCCAATTGAGCATTGACCGTTGCTGTTAGTTCTAGGCCTGCGGGTACAGGTGTGGCTGTCTGTCGCGGAATAAGAATGACGTTGCCTGGCCCCGGTAATATGTTAGCGTTCGGAATATTGTCATTCAATGCCACGACATCATCAATAATTGATAAGTCGAAATAGCCATATTGCTGAACAATGCTCAACAATACTTCGCCTTCGCGAATGGTGTGCTCATATGGTCCAGGCGTTGGCGAGGGGGTATGGGTTGCTGTTGGCGGTAACGGTGTGGGCGATGGCGTTGCGCTGGCGATGAGAATCTCCATGGTAGGAGAGGGTGTGTTTAACGGCGTTAGTAGCGGTACTGCCGTATTTGCCATAGAAACAGCATCTCTGGTAGGTGTAACAATAATCGGCGTATCCGTGGCTGCTACTGTGTGTGTGGCTTCTGGCCCAGCATTAAAATTGCAGGCGCTCAAAAGCATACTCACCGCTAATGTTGCGGCTATCATGAGCTTTATGCGCATAAACTCACTCGCTTTCGTTACGGGCTTGCCAGACGAACATACGCGGTGTTGTTGTGAATAGCGCTCTTTCTGGTGTGTCTAGGTTGATGACACTTACAGTCCAAATATATTCATGTCGCCGCCCATCTGTACCCTGCCATTCTGGCGGCATGATGAAAAATAAATCACGTGTCGTAGCGCTATAACTTTGCCCGCTGGTTGTATCTGTAACATCTACACGATAAACCTGATTAGCCCCCAGTTCAGCTGTGCCAACCCAGCGCAATGTGACAATCTCAAAGTGATCAAATGTCATGCGGTTTGATGGTGAAACCGCATTTGGCTGGTTGAATGTTGGTGTTGGTGTCGGCGTTGGTGTTTCGCTGCCGGATGGGGTTGGGGGGATGGTTGGCGTGGCCGTTGGTGCAGGCACACGGATAAGTTGCCCTTCACGGAGGAATACCCGACAACTTCCGCCACCGCTTGGTTCACCAAAGTCGCATTGGGCGAAAGTAACTTCTGGGTTTAGTTGCGATAAAATCTCAATGGTTGCCCCATATTGCACCGCTATTTGAATGATATTTTCGCCTGGTTGCACCTGATGCCATGTGACGCCAGGTTGAAGTGTTGCCGTTGCCGTTGGTGCGAAGGGGTCAAAATCCAATCCCAAGGCCACTGTGTCAGAAGCCGCTTCGCCTTCTGGCGTGTTAGTTGGTGGCACATTAGGGTCAACGGTTGGTGTGGGCCATGGTACTACGATAATCTGCCCTTGGCGAATACTATTTTCGTCAGCAAGGCCATTTAGCTCAACAACAACATCAATAATTGCTAGGTCACGATGCCCACAATTTAGCACAATGCTGGTGAGTGTATCCTCAGGCTGTACTTGCCGCATACAGGGTTCAGGTGTTGGCGTTTCTGTGGGTGTATTAGTTGGTGGGACAGTTGGCGTCCGTGTTGCTGTTGGTGGGCCAGGTGTAACTGTTGCTAGGGCTAATGTTGGTCTTGGCGATGGTGATGGCGTTGGTAATGGGGCATTGGCCTCTCCACGAGAAAATAGTTGAGGGCCTACTGTAAAGAGAAATGTGCCCGCTAAAAATATCACAATTGCGACGATAAAAGTTAATGTATACAGGCGAGCTTTGGAGGCAATGCTGCCTTCAAATAAGTCCGTTTCGCCATAGCGATAGTCATAACCAGTATAGGGCTGTTCCGCTGCACTTGTATTAATATCAGTTGCAGCAACATCCCGCAAATCAGTTCCACAGGTCACACAAGCTGGCGCATTATGATGATTGTGCGTTGCGCAAATAGGGCAGATTTTATACGTTTCAGCCAATGCCGTTCCCTAAAACTGAGTTTAACCAGCGCGTTAAACAATTCGCCCAATCGAGGCGATGATTGCATTTTCTACCTGTTCATTGGCGGCAACTTTTCCATTTTGGAGCAAAATGGTGTTACTTACTCGTGCATTGGCGCCAATACTGCTACCCCGCTCTAAATAAACATAGGGGCCAATTTGCGCATTTTGCCCCACACT
>DAOTWU010000116.1:0-6595 GCA_034435735.1 Anaerolineae bacterium
CGTTGTCATCATCGTCGTCGCCATCATCCGCATCGATGTCGTCATCGTCATCATCGTCATCGTTGTCGATGTCATCCCCATCGTCGTCATCGTCGCAGTCATCATCGTCATCGCTGTCGCTGATGCCATCGTTGTCGTCATCGTCATCTAGGTCATCGCTGATGCCGTCGTTGTCGTCATCGTCGTCGTCGCCATTACGGATGCCATCATTATCATCATCGTCGTCGCAAGCATCAACATGACCGCCGTCGTTGTCATCACAGTCATCATCGTCATCGTCGTCACGGATGCCATCATTGTCATCGTCGTCATCATCGTCGTCACGGATGCCGTCGTTGTCGTCATCATCGTCTAAGTCGTCGCTGATGCCATCATTATCATCATCGTCGTCATCGTCATTGTCGATACCATCATCATCGAAGTCATCATCATCGCGGTCATCATCGACACATTGCGGGTTGCCGTCATCAATGAGCAAGATGGTGCCGCAAGCGATGTCAATATAGACAGTGATGCCATGGCTGGTTTGAACCTGCCAAACTGGTATGCCAGAAAGTTCTGTCTGGGTGACGCTGGTTATTGTGGTGTAGGGGTAAATTTCTAGCACACGAGCCGCCGCATCATCCGCTGTCAGCGGTGTACCGCAACCTGGTACTGGTGTCGCTGATGGTGGTAATGGTGTCCATGTTGCAGTAGGTTCAAGCGTTGGCGTGGCAGTAGCCGTTGCTGTAGCCGTGGCGGTTGGTGTAAAGGTTGGCGTATTGGTCGCCGTTGGCAATGGCAGCGTTGGCGTTGGTGAAGGCGGTATTGGGGTCGGTGTTTCTGTTGGGCCATCGGTGGCCGTAGGCGTTGGCGAAATCACCACATCGGTCGGAATTGGAATATCCGTCGGCTCTGGCTCATTCGTCCATGTTGGCTCTGGAACGATAACATCTTCTGTTGGTGTTGGTTCGTTCACCAATGTCGCTGTTGGCACGCCACCCTCACCACCTTCAACTAGGAGGACTGTTCCACAGTTGGCATCAATCACAATGCGCATGCCATCGGTAGTATACACTTCCCAAACGGGTACGCCATTGAACCATGATTCCACAATCTCCATGATTGTGACCTCTGGATATAGCTCCATCACAATCAGTGCAGCGTCATCTGGCCATAGCGGCTCACCACAGAATGGGGTTGGGGTTGCTGTTGGCGGCAATGGCGTCGCCGTTGGTGGAGGTGTGGCGGTAAATGTCGGTGTATCTGTTGGTAACGGTGTAAAGGTCGCTGTAGGGGGTAGCGGCGTTGGTGTGAAGGTTGGTGTATTGGTCGCTGTCGCGGTTGCGGTGAATGTCGGCACTAATGTTGGGGTTGCTGATGGCAGCGCGGTTGGCGTTGGGTTGGGCGTGCTGGTCGCTGGCGGTGTTTGTCCACAATCGTCGTCGTCATCATCACCATTGTCATCATCGCCATCGTCGTCATCGCTGTCATCATCGCCATCGTCATCGCTTACACGATTGCTGTCGTCATCGTCGTCATCGTCTCCATCATCATCGTCGTCGTCTCCATCGCGATCATCGTCGACTTCACACTCATCATCGTCATCGTCGTCACGGTCGGCATCACAATCATCATCGTCGTCATCATTGTCATCATCATCGTCATCAAGGTCGTCGCTGATGCCGTCATTGTCGTCATCATCGTCTAAATCATTGTCGATGCCGTCATCGTCATAGTCATCATCGTCGCCATCATCATCATCGACATCGCAATCGTCATCACCATCGTCATCGTCATCACCATCGTCGTCGAGGTCATCTTGTACGGCGCGGGCGATAACCTTGCCATCTGGGCTTAGCACGCCAACAACTTTGACAACCGTGCCAATATCGAGGAAGCCCGATAACTCCGCCGCACTAATATCGACGACTTGATCATTTACGGTGATAGAGACATCCGCAAAATCAGTGATTTCGCCAATAAGTTCAATGTCTGCCGGAGATTGTGCTGTAGCGGGCAACACAAAAAACAGCAAAACACTGATAAACAATACCCATATTAAGGGTCTTAAATAGACTCTTTTCATCATAGGCTCTCCAAACTAAATTAACATTGACATTGCTACGCCTATTTAGTCTGGAAAACCATAAAAAGGTTGCGTTAGGAAGAGGTAGGACTTTGGTACTTAATCAGGTTTAACTATCGTCATCATCATCGTCGTCATCACTGTCATCGCTATCGTCATCGTCACTGTCATCATCGCCATCGTCATCATCGTCGTCATGACTGCCACTGCCACTATTATCGTCGGGAGGGGCATTAGTTGGTACTTCCGTCACTTCGGCAGTGTGGTCGTCATTATCGTCGTCATCATCATCATGGTCTTCGATGAGCAAAACAGCCCCACAAGCAACATCGATATAAACACGAATATCGTGGCTAGTGCGCACTTCCCAAACTAACGTATTGAAACGCTCTTGCTGGCGCACTTCGGTTATTGTGGTGTTGGGATATATCTCTAGTACGCGGGCAATGGCATCTTCTGCACTGAGTGGCGCGCCACACCCCGGCGCAAAGGTGGCGGTTGGGGGTAAGGGCAATGGTGTGACGGTAGCAGTTGGCGCAGGAGATGGGCTATCCGTCATGGTGGGCGTCACAACGGGGGTGTGCGTCTCGGTGGGGATAGCGGTATATGTCGCCGTCTCGGTAGCTGTAGCGGAAGGCGTCCAGGTATGTGTTGGCGTGTCCGATGGAGTGGGTGATGGCGTAAGCGTCGCCGTTGGGGTATCGGTCGCCGTTGGCGTATCAGTCACTAACGGTGTTTCTGTGCGTAACTCTATAGGCAGCTCATCTGGTGGCAAATCTGGGCGAGTGAGAACAAACCACGTGGCCGCGAGTAATGCCAGCAAGCCGATGAGTGCCGCAACCAACGGCAACAAACGCCGCCGTGCGCTGAGTGCGCGGGTTTTAGTGGCGGCGGGCAAACGCTCTTCAAGCTGTTGCCAGATGAGTTCCTGCTCTTGCCGCACTTCTGCCGCAGGTGGCCGCAACATGCGCAGGCTAAACGCTGTCTGTAGCATGGGGCGCAGGCGCTCGGCATATTGGGGATAGCGACGCAAACAAGCATCTAGGCTTTCGCCCGCCGCAATGCGCTGCACACAATCATTGAAAGCTTCAACGAAATCACGTTGTGCCATGACGCTGTTACGTCCCTTCCTCACCGAGTACACGTCTTAGGGCTTCTGTCGCCCGAAATTGCAAAGATTTAACCGCACTGACGCTCTTATCCATCAAGTCCGCTGTCTCTTGCAGGCTCAACCCTTGCCCGAATCGCAATACTAGCACCTCTTGCTGGTCTTCAGATAATTGCTGAAGCGCACGGCGCACCCGTTCTAGGCGATGTGCGTGCATGGCTTGGGCTTCTGGACTATCAGCTGCATCTGAGGGCATCCACTCCTCTAGCGATGTTGTAGTGAGCCGCTGCCGTGCGCCATAATGGTCATAAATTTTGTGGCGCGCCACACGAAACAGCCATGCCCGCAAACTTTTACGGGGCGGACGACCGCGATGGAGCGAGACAAAAAAATCTAAAAAGACATCGGCTGTAATATCCCGCGCTTGCTCTCTATCATCAACACGCAAACGGACAAACTGGTAAATTGGCTCGAAGTAGCGATTATAAATCACCCGTTGCGCTTCGCGGTCGCCTTGTTTAGCGCGCGCTAACAATTCCATATCCGGCGTGGTATCCGGAAGAATGAGTATAATCATAAACCCGCTGTTCGCTTCATCAAATGGCTATCATCTCATCTACAACATCGCACCATTGCGATAGCCATACTATAACGCAAAACCATCATCTTCATGATGGACAGCGGTATGTGTTTCATTGAATAAGTCTGAAAATTAGGGGAAAAGTTTCGCTTTATATTGCAAAAAGGGGCAGATGCACCAACACACCTGCCCCTTTCTATCATGAGCTAATCCGCTGCAACAACACTTTCGCCAGTTGTGCCGTTCGTTTGTGGCGCGGAAACATGGGTGCCGCGATAGGGCTTATAGGCTTCTACCCATTCCTTGTCATATTCAGCGATGAATTCCTCCGCCTTTTTCACCAAATCGCGATTACCAATGAAGAGCGGTACGCGCTGGTGCAAACTATGCGGAATGATGTCCAACACGTCGCCGATACCATCGGACGCATAACCGCCAGCTTGTTCGGCGATAAATGCCAGCGCCTGCGCTTCATACATCAGGCGCATTTTGCCATAGGGCTTGTTCTTATCGCGCAAGTCGCCAGGATAGAGGAAGATGCCGCCGCGTAACAAATTGCGATGGAAATCAGCAACGAGCGAGCCAATATAGCGGTGTTGCAGTGGCTTTTGCCCCGTACCATGAATCCCCTGTAACCATTTGACATAACGGCGCACGCCGGGCGTCCAATACTTTTCGTTGCCATGATTAACGCTGTAGTATGTGGGCTTTTCTGGAATGCGAATATCTTCATGGCTGAGGAAGAACTCGCCCACACCGGGGTCTAGGGTGAAGCCATGCACACCGTTGCCAGTAGTGTAGACGAACATGGTGCTGCTGCCATAGATGACATAGCCAGCCGCAACCAGCCGCCGCCCCCGCTGTAGCACATCTTCAAGCGTGCCGCGGTCGCCGCGCGTCCATTTGCGATGCACTGCGAAAATCGTGCCTATTGAGACGTTCACATCAATGTTTGATGAACCATCCAGCGGGTCATAGAGCAGGACATAATTCCCCGTATCAAAATGAGGGGGAATATCGATAATATCTTCATGCTCTTCAGAAGCCATCGCCGCTAAACGGCCTGTGTGGTCATTAATCTTGAAGATGGTTTCGTCAGCATAAATATCTAGTTTTTGCTGGCGCTCTCCATAAGGGTTTTCGGTGTCGGTTGTGCCGATAATGTTGGCCAGGCCAGCGCGGGTTGTTTCGCGGGCGATGATTTTCGCCGCTAGCGCCATATCGTAAAGTAAATTGGTGAATGTGCCTGTTGCATGGGGGAAACGTTTTTGCTGCTCAAGAATATGCCGTTCAATTGTTACCAATCCGCGCGCCATTTTTTATTCCTTCTGCCGGTATTATGGGCTGATGCCTTCATCCTACTGTTTCACAAGGATTTAGCAAGGTAGCCAAAGCACATTAATCGTTTCAAGATTGTGGCAAATTGAACAAAATATCGCTATCCAGTTGTTGCAGGGCGACTATCCGTTAAAAAATCTGACTTTCCTTTATCTACAACTCGGCATATATTAAAATGCCATGACGAAGACACTGAGAACAAACAAAAGGGCATTATGAGAATACTGCTTTCATTAATCATTGGTCTGGCGCTGGGCGCGGGCATTGGCCTTTATCTCGGCTGGGTGCAATTCCCAGTGGAATATGTCGATAGTCCGGCATCTGCGCTGGCACAGGAATATAAAGATACTTACGTGGTCAATGTGGCGGCGGCTTACCGCAATGAGCGTGACCCCAACGCCGCCGTAGAGCGCCTGCGCATTTTGGGCGTGCCGAATGTGCCTGTTTATGTGCAAGAAGTGACCGAGCGCTTCATCAGCACATCGCGCCCAATTGAGGATGTGCGCCATTTGGTAGCTCTGGCAGAAGGGTTGGGGCGCTTAACCCAGATTATGGAAGAGTATCGCCCTATTGAGCCGACGGAGACCGCCCCATGACATCATCGCTGCCACCTGCACCACCGCCAAGTCTACCAGAAGCGCCAGAACTCCCGCGGAGAACACGTTACCGCCGCCCGCGTCGCTCCATCTCGTGGATTGCGCTATTCATCGGCCTGTTATTGGGCATTGGCGGGGGGCTATATTACGCATGGGAGATTGCACCCATCGAAGAGACTGATACCGCACCGCACCAGCTCCGCGCTGAAGATAAAGCGCAATATGTAGCGGCGGCCATGCTACGCTATAAGTATGATGGCGATTTAGACCGCGCGATTAACACGCTGGTCGAACTCAATCTAGGACCAGACCCCATTCAAGCGGTGGCGGATATAGCGTGCAATTTGGCGAGAACGGATTATATCGACAGTAACGCCGGCCTCAATGGTGTTTTGGCGATGATGAACTTCTACCGCTTACAGGGGCGTAGCGGTTGTGCAGACCAGATTATCCCCGCGCCAGCACAGGATGCGCTGGTGATTACGTTAGTTGCGCCCACGCCTACGGCGACATTACCACCGCCACCAACCAAAACCCCCACGCCACCGAGCGCGTTCGCCGTCTCGCCAACGCCGACTATTCTCGTTGTGCCAACAACGCCGCCACAACGCGATTTTATCATTGCCACCATCCGCGATTTTTGCGATAGCGAGATTGAGGGGGTAATTGAGGTCTTTGTGCAGGATTTCAACGGCGATGGCATACCAGGGCAAGCGGTACGGGTGCGTTGGGATGATGGCAGTAATATCTTTTACACTGGCCTCAAACCAGAGCGTGGCCCAGCTTATGCCGATTTCCAAATGACGCCGAACCGCGCCTATATTATTGACATGCCCGGACGGGCGAACCCGCCAGCGAACCCGCTAGTGGCCGATACCTGCTTCACAGAAGAGGGCATAGAATCA
>DAOTWU010000117.1:0-3568 GCA_034435735.1 Anaerolineae bacterium
CCAATGACTGTTTCCCCTGGTTTAAGTGCAGCAGTAGCCGCTGGCGGCTCTGGCACATTACGCAATAAAGGAATGCTGAATAGCAGCCACCAGATGGCAACGCTCAAAAATGAGAGGCGAATGCCAGCATGTTCAAACAGTGAATCGGGAATGAACATGAACATAGCGACATTAATCGCCAGCAATAAGCCGCCGCCAAGATAGCCCATCGCGTAACCACGTGTAGAGACAATGTCCTGGTCTTCTGGGCGGGCGACATGGGGCAAAAAGGCATCGTAGAAGATATTCGCGCCACTGAAGCCAACACGTCCAAATATCAACAAGAGTGAGGCCAAAAGCCAATCGCCAGTATTGATAAGCACCATAAAACCGGTGGCAATGACGCCAATCATGAGGAAGATGGTGAAGAAGCGCTTTTTACCGCGCATAACGTCGGAGACTGTGCCGAGAATCGGCGAGAGCAAAGCGCTGATAAATAGCGCAATACTCAGGGTTAAACTCCAGTAACCAGTGGCGGTGGCTTCACTCGGCAATGTCGCACCAGCAACGCTACTATAATAAGCGGGCAACATCGCGGCGAGAACGGTAGTCACAAAGGCCGAGTTCGCCCAGTCATAAAGCACCCACGCGCGGATACGGCGGCGGTAGGTATGTTCATCCACATCATGAAAAGGCGTATGATTCACTTGTGCGGTAGTCATAAGCTTGTCCTTATAAAAATTTCTTACACACTATTTCTAGAACATGAGAATTGTAGACAATCCCACCGTTTTTTGCACTAAATCCGCACAAAAGGTTAGTAGTAACCTCATTAAAGGGGCTTCTCATCCCCCTTATCTTCACACACAATTGCTTTTGCGGTATGATACGCGCCGATTTTCCGATAGATTTTTCATTGGAGAGAGTTGTTTATGACCAGGTCCAGCCAAAGAGCATTTGTAATTTTTAGTCTTTTGATGGCGTTTGTGATGGGCGCAAGCGTGATTTTGCCGCTATTGCGTAACACGGCAACCCACAACCCGCAAACTGCGGAAGAACCTACCCCAGCACCAACAGCAACGCCCATCCCCATTCCAGAAGACCCGACAACCATTCAATTCACCAGTACATTGCTTCACCCCTCTGGCCTATTCACTATTCAACAGCCAGAAGGTTGGCAGCCGAGCAACCTGAGCAACAACGGCGCAGAAGTCAAGCTCAGTATGACAAACACAGAACTACAAACGGTGATTGAAGCGTTTGTAGATATACTTCCAGAAGCGCCTGCTGATGTAGAAGCGCTGAGCGATTTCCTCAACCCAGGGCGGTTAAATGTCACTTGGCGGAATTACACCACTTGGGAAGAGAGCACCCGCCGCATCGAGGGTGACCGCGTCATCATTGACTTTGTCGCTACATTAGGGCCGCGCCAATTCATCGCCCGTCAGATTTCTTGGGTAGAAAATGGTTGGGTTTATAATGTGCGTGTCGTCGCCCCAGAGAGCGGTACTGCGCTGCTGCGCTACCTCATTGACCAAACAGTGGCATCATTCCAACCCAATGACGTATATATCAATACGCCTGCAAGCTGGAACGCTTATTATGATGCCGAAGCCGACCACATTCTGCGCTATCCAGAAACATGGCAATTGGAAGATAGCGCCCCTGGCCTGCCAGCGACCATTACCGCGCCAGACGGCACACAATTGCGCGTCGAACTAATTGAAGGCAGTGTTACCAGCGAAGACGACGCCCGCGCATTCGTCGAGAGCCTGCAAAGCAATAGCGAAGTTTTAAGCGTCACAACAAGCGAAGTTGATGGGCAAATGGCCTATACTGTCAGCTACCGCACCAGCAATTTGGATGGTGAGGAGCAAAGTGGCCTTGTCATGCTCATTCCTGATGGCGAAAACACCCATGTTGCCAATTTAACCACTTCGCTGCCTGGCATTGATTTGGCCGATGAAACAGCACGCGAACAACATGCTGACCTGTGGCAAATTTTGAGCACATTCCGCCCGTATCATAGTGATGTCAGTCTGGCGGCAATTTCCGCATCATAGCCACTTAAGCTACAATAAGTTCATGGGGTGGTCAAATAAGAGAGTGACCACCCTTTTTATTTAACCAGATTCTACCCGACTTATATGGCCGAATTTGAAAATTTGTTCTATGATTAAATACTGAAGAGAAAAGCCCAATCAGTCCAGCGATTAAAGGTTGTTTTTCATGATTACTTATGTATCTGGCGACATGTTTTATAGCCCCGCGCGCGTTCTGGTGATACCAGTTAATACAGTGGGCGTAATGAGCAAAGGGCTGGCATACGATGGCCGACGGTTCTTCCCAGAAATGTTCGATTATTATAAAGCGCGCTGTCAAGCCGATGCGTTTGATATTGGAAATTTGATATTGTATCGCACAGCACATAAATGGCTGTTGTTATTCCCAACCAAGCGCCATTTTCGGGCTAATGCCCGCCCAGAACATATAGAAGCTGGACTGAAAAAATTTGTAGAGGTTTATGCCGAACTAGGCTTAACATCTGTCTCTTTCCCACGATTGGGCACGGGCAACGGCAAATTAGATTGGGAGCAAGTTGTGCGCCCGCTGATGGAAGGCTATTTAGACCCCCTACCCATCAGTGTATACATCCACAACTTTGATATACCCGAACCCTTTAAGCCAGAACGGAGAAATGTGCGGGCAATACGGGCTTGGCTCAATGGCACGCCAGAACATGTTCCATATGAACGCTTATGGCGAGATATAAAACGCTTGCTTAAAGAACAGCAAGATTTTCAGACGATTGATGGCCAACATGAGACTTTTCAGGCGAAATTGCATCATAATGAGCGCGGGTTGAATTTCTTCATCCCAAATAGCGTTAAGCCCATCTACATCGCGGCATCTTCCTTGGCAGACCTATGGCAATATATTGTGTATGCAGGTTATGCCATGCCGCAAAACTTTCCATCGGGGTTAGATGTGTGGGGGCGCTATCTGGTGGGGCTATTGTGGAATTTGAAATATCTCCACCCAAGTTTGCTCTCTACAATCGGGCGTGAGCAGCAAGTGGGTTTGCATTATGTGCCGCCTGTACCGCGCCAACCCAAGCAACTCATTCAAACCATCGCGCCGCAGTTTGCTAATGCACTTGACTGATAGAGACACGGCATTATTGGAGCACAGCCATGAGTAATCAGGCCTTAAAAATTTTTATTTCTTATGGACGAAAAGATGCGCGTGATTTGGCGGTGCGCTTGCGCGATGACATTATGCGCGTTGGGTATAGCGTTTGGCTAGATATGGAAGAAATTCCGGGCGGTGTCGATTGGGCAGAACGCATTGAACAGGCGATCGAAGAAGCTGATGTTGTTTTAGCGCTCATGAGCCACGCCGCCTATGCGTCCAAATGGTGCCGTGCAGAGCAGTTACGCGCCATCCGCAAAGGCAAGCGGATTATCCCCCTACTGGTCCAACCCGATGCAGAGCGCCCTTTGCATCTCGAACACTTAAACTTCTTTAACTTTTGCGAAAATGTTAACTATGACGATGCGCTACGCGATTTATTGAGCGACATCACAGC
>DAOTWU010000118.1:0-4657 GCA_034435735.1 Anaerolineae bacterium
CAGGTTGTGTTGCAACCGCAAGTTTGTACAACACAGGGTGTTTTTCAACCAGCGAATACATTTGAACCAGACCCGCTACGCTTAGCAGAAACGGCCAACGGCCTCAACCCACTTCTGCGCCACTTTGGCATGATTATTCACCCGCCGATGCTCTATCTGGGCTTTGTTGGCTTCATCATCCCCTTTGCTTTTGCCATGGCTGCCCTTGCTAGCGGAGAACTCAGTAGCAACTGGATTAAAGCCACACGGCGCTGGACATTGGTTGCATGGGTGTTTCTCTCGTTAGGGCTGATACTTGGCGGACGTTGGGCTTATGACGTGCTCGGTTGGGGCGGTTATTGGGGCTGGGACCCAGTCGAGAATGCCGCATTTTTGCCATGGCTAGTTGGCACAGCATTCCTGCATAGTGTCATGATTCAGGAAAAGCGCGGCATGCTGAAGGTCTGGAACATGTTCCTCGTCATTGGCGCATTTTCGGCAGTGCTATTTGGCACATTCGCCACTCGTAGCGGCCTCATCGATAGTGTCCATAGCTTTGCCCGTAGCGAAATTGGCTTCCCGATGTTGCTATTTTGGTCGGGAATGTCAATTATTGGTGTGGCGCTAATTTTATGGCGTTGGAATCATGGAGAGCTACGGGATGAGCATACCTTTGGCGGATTGCTGAGCCGTGAATCGCTATTTGTGTTGAATAACATTGTGTTTGTTGCATTGACGGTGGCGATTTTCTGGGGAAGCTTCGGCGCACCAATTATCTCTGAGCTGTTTCTAGATACAGAAATCACTATTGGCCTTGACTATTACTATCAAGTGACGCCCCCACTCTTCCTCGCTATGTATATTCTGATGGGCATCGCCCCACTTTCGGCATGGGGCGCCACCTCGTTGCGGCGCTTAGGGCGGGCATTAACGATTCCATTCGTTTTAACGGTGGTGCTGGTTATTGGCCTAATTGCATTAGGCACGCCCTTCACCATAGCAGTACTCGGATATGGTATCGTGTGCTTTGCTGGATTTGTCGCCCTATATGAAATCTATCGCGGGATTAAAGCGCGGCGGCAACATCTAGGAGAAAACCCATTACAGGCGCTCATGGCGCTATTCCAACGCAACCGCCGCCGCTATGGCGGATATATCATCCATTTGGGTGTGGTTGTTATTGGTATTGGTGTCATTGGCAGCACCTTATTCCAAAGCGAAACACAACGCACGCTAGGCATCGGGGAACAACTAACGCTGGGCGAATATGCCCTGCGGCTCGATAACATTGACGCTGGACTGATTGCGGCAGATGGGCGCTTGATTGATGCCGCTGATTTAACTGTATTTCGGAATGGTGGGGTGATTACGACAATTCGCCCGCGCATTGACCGTTTCTTCCAAAATAACGGGCAGGTCATGCCAATGACAATTGCTGGTCAATATAGCACGCTGGAAAATGACATCTATGCCTTACTTCTAGATTATGACGAACCAGCGCAAACAGTGACAGTGAAGCTATACATTAACCCATTGGTCAATCTCGTGTGGTATGGCGGTTTGATATTGGTGCTAGGCACATTAATCGCTGCATGGCCACGTGAACCAGAACCCGTCCATCTACGTGAACGGCGTGTGATAAAGGCTACAACATGAGTAAAAAATATATCGCCATAGTGTTGATCTTGGTGGTGTTAACGGCTATCACAGCATTGGCTCAAGATGACACTACACCAACCGTGAGTGATGATGAAGTCAATGCGATAGCTGGCAAACTATATTGCCCAGTGTGTGAAGGTATCCCATTAGATGATTGTGGTACAACCACCTGTGTCGCATGGAAAGAGGAAATTCGCAATCAGATAGCCTCTGGTATGAGCGAACAGGAGATTATTGACGCCTTCATCCAACGATTTGGGCAACAAGTGGTTGGCTTACCACAAGACCCGCTACAGCGCGCCATCACATTAGCATTGCCGTGGTTGGGCGTGCTGGTCACAGTCATCATTGGCGGGCGCTTCTTAATGCAACAAATGCGCCAACCCCAAACTGAAGAAGCTGCACTATTGGATACGCTTTTACAACAAGCGCCTGAAAACGAAGAAGACACATATCGCGCCCGTTTTGAGGCAGATTTGAAAGCGAGGCGGTAATGAATCAAGAAGCTGTTCAACCCCAAAAGCAGGGGTTAAGTACTGGCTCTATTGTCCTGCTGATTGGCCTTGTGCTGGCTGTCGTGGTGATTGGGCTGGCACTGGTCAAACAAAACCAAACGCAACCAACCAGTGGCGCCGCGCCTGATTTTTCCCTAACGACGTTCGACGGGGAGGAAATGAAGCTGAGCGACTTTCGTGGGCAAGTCGTCGTCCTGAACTTCTGGGCGAGTTGGTGCGGTCCTTGCCGCCAAGAAGCGCCGGAGTTGGTAGCGGCATGGGAGGATTACCGTGATAAGGGCGTTGTGTTCATTGGTGTCGCTTATCTAGAAGACTCTGAAGCATCTGCACTGGCATTTATCGAAGAGTTCGGCGCACATTATATCAATGGTTTCGATTATGGGACGCGCATTGGACGGACGTATAACGTGCAAGGTGTACCAGAAACTTTCATCATCGACCAAAACGGCGAAATTCAATACTTCTACATGCAGCCGCTGTCTTACCAAAACCTCTCCCGCGTCCTTGATGATTTGCTGGCGAAAGGCGAGACGGCCTCATGAACACAGAAACACTCATCATTACCCTAGCGCTCTCAAGTGCTGTATTGGTATGGACACTGTGGCCACTGTTGCGCCGCCGCCAAGAAAACTCTCATTTGGCTGAATACCTCAAGCAAGAAGAACAGTTACGTGTCCTCTATGACCGCGTTTTGACTAACGTACGCGATTTGGATGAGGATTACGACACGGGTAAAATCACCGAAGACGATTACCGCCAAGAGCGCGACTTATGGGTACAGCGGGGTGTACAAGTGCTCAAGGCGATGGATGTCTTACAAGCGCAAATGCAAGCAGCTGCCCCACAAATAAACGATGACGATGATGAAGTTGAGGCGGCCATTGCGCGCTATAAACAGGGATTACGGGCATAAACTCACACAACAAGGATGTAACAACGGATGCACACTCCCATAAACTATAAAGCACGCTTCAGCATAGGTGGGCTGGCGTTAGTGCTCATTTTGATAATTAGCGCCTGCCAAGGGTTGGCGGGCGAACCAGAAATTATCGCGACATTGCCGCCAGCAACAGCTGCGCCTACCCTCCCTCCAGATATTGGCTATCCGCTAGATGCGCCTAATCTGGCCAATGGCGCGCAGATTTTTGCCGAAAATTGCACCCGCTGCCATGGAACTGGCGGCGCGGGCGATGGCGAATTCGTACTCAATGGGCAGGTCGAGAATATCCCCGATTTGACCGATGCGGCACGCCGTTATGAACGAACGCCACAAGAGTACTTTGAGATTATCACCAACGGGCGTATTGAAAGCCTGATGCCGCCATGGAAAGGCACATTAAGCGAAGCTGAACGCTGGGATGTGGCCTTTTACGCCTATATGCTGGCCTACGATGCTGAACAACTGGCACAAGGTGAAGCTATTTGGGTTCAAGAATGTGCCGAATGCCATGGCGAAAGTGGCGCAGGTGATGGGCCAGAAGCGGCGAATATACCGCGTTCCGTCGGTGATTTCACGAACTTGCAGAATGTCATCGGGCTGAGCGATGCGGCAATTTATAGCATCTCGGCAGAGGGACAGGGGCCACACATGCCCGCATTCAGCGAAACATTAAGCGAAGAAGAACTGCGTGCGGTAACCGCTTATGTACGAACGCTAGCAACCAGTGGCGACATTCCACAGCCAGCAGCCACCGAAGAAGCGCCAGCGCCAAGCGCAACAGAAGAAGCCACCACATCAGCGGAAGAAACAACCGGCACAATTCAGGGCGTGGTGACGAATGAAACCCCCGGCGGAACAGTACCATCAGATTTAACCGTTGTGCTGCAATATGGTACGCCGGAATGGCTGGAGCGTTTGGAAACAACCATCAATGAAGATGGCACATTCATCTTTGAAAATGTGCCCTTTGGAAGCGACATCTTCTATCAGGCCTTTGTGGAATATAATGACCAATTCTTCGGGGGAAATATCCTTACCGATTTAAGCGGGCAGGATACAGCTGAGATACAAATTCGTATTTGGGAGCTGACCGAAGATCCATCTGTGTTGAGCATAAGCAGCGTGCTATACCAGCTTTCAGCCGCTGGCGACACGTTGCGCATTTTGCAGATTTACCGCATTAACAACGATAGTGATCGCGTTTTCACGACTAGTGAAACCTTGCCTGATGGGCGCAGGCCAGTGCTTTCGTTCGAATTACCACCAGCATCGCTATTGCTCAACAATGATTCTGGGCGCTATATCCAGCTTGAAGATAGACCAGTGGTTATTGATACACAACCATTATTGCCCGGAGAGGATAACTTCGTTCAACTCAGTTACATCGTCCCCTATGAAGGCAGTGCCATCATTGAGCAAGCCATCACCTACCCGCTCAATGGGCCAGTACGCTTGTTAGTAGCGGATGAAGTGCTAGAGATAGATGGTGGCGAGCAGTTCCCATATCTGGGTGAAGAGACCATCCGAGATAATATATACCGCTCTTATGGCGGGACATTGCAGC
>DAOTWU010000119.1:0-7996 GCA_034435735.1 Anaerolineae bacterium
AAGCTTAAACTCACTGATGTTGGCTTAATTGATGTAGAGCGTTTTCAGGCAATTAGCCTGTTCGATGCTTAGAAACGAGGAAGAATCATGACAGAACAAGCAATCATCGAAAAAATTAAAACCCGCGTAGAAGAGCAACGCGAAGATATTATTACCTTCCTGCGTGAGCTTTGCGCCATTCCCAGCATGGAAAGCCAAATCCGCGAAGTCGGTGAACGCGCCGCTGCTGAAATGCAAAAGCTGGGTTTTGACGAAGTTTGGTGGGATAAAATGGGCAATATCGTCGGACGTATTGGCGATGGCCCCAAGAAATTGCTCTACGATAGCCATATCGATACTGTCGGTATTGGTGACCCAGATGAATGGGAGTGGGACCCGTTTGAGGGCAAGATAGAAAACGGGATTTTTTATGCTCGCGGTGCATGTGATGAAAAGGGCAGCACCCCGGGTATGATATATGGCCTCGCACTCGCCAAAGAGCTGGGTTTGCTCGATGGTGTTACTGCTTACTATTTTGGCAATATGGAAGAGTGGAACGATGGTTCTGCGCCACATGCCTTTGTCGAAACAGAGGGTATCCGCCCAGATTTTGTCGTTATTGGCGAGCCTACCAAAATGCAGGTATATCGTGGCCACAAGGGGCGGGTGGAATTCAAGATTGTTGCCAAAGGTAAAAGCGCCCACGCCGCCAGCAATTTCTTAGGCGATAATGCAATTTACAAACTCGTGCCGATTATCGAGCGTATTGCCAATTTAGAACCGGAATTGGGCGATCATCCTTTCCTTGGCCATGGTCGTATCACCGTAACAGACATGGAAGTGGAAACCCCCAGCATTAATGCTGTGCCCAATATGGCGACAATCTATATTGATCGCCGCATTACCTTTGGTGAAACTGCCGAAGCCGAGTTGAAACGCCTTCAAGATATTGTTGGCGAACGTGACGATATTGAAGTTTCCATTCTGGTTTACGATGAACCGAGCTATACCGGTTTCCGCTTCCCATTAGATAAAATTTATCCTGCATGGGCATTTGAGGAAGACCACCCCTTTGTGCAGGCTGGAGTTCAAGCAGGGAAATTGCTTTGGGGTAGTATGCCCACTGGCAAATGGGATTTCTCCACTAATGGGATTTACTGGGCTGGTAAAGCTGGCATCCCCAGCATTGGTTTTGGCCCTGGTGATGAAGTACATGCCCATACAGTTCTCGACCAAGTGCCGCTCGATGATGTCGTGCGAGCAACTGAATTTTACGCCTTATTGCCATCCTTATTGCCATAGGTGTTCTGATGGCTAAGCAGTTTACTGGTTCAAGATTTATGACAGCGCCACCGCCCGCTGGTTTTGGTGTTGAATTCCAAATGTTGGACGACAACTCTATTCAGGCGCAGGTGGTTTTTGGGCTTGAAAAAGAGGGCCCACCAGGCCATGTTCATGGTGGTGCGCTGGCTGCTGTCTTAGATGAGGCTATGGGGTCGGCTTGTTTCGCTATTGGTCGCCCCGGTCTCTCTGCGACGATTACAGTGGATTATAAATCTCCTGTCCCACTAAATGTAGAAGTCGTGCTTTATGGCCAGGTAACAAAAACTGAAGGGCGTAAAACCTATACATACGCCAAAATTGTTTTGCCCGATGGTTCAATCGCTGCCGAAAGCACCGGTATCTTTGTCTTTTCGCAAGAATTGTACGATAAGATACTCTCTCTTTTAGAAAGCGAAGAGCCTCGAACAAACGATGCCCCTTAACTGGGGAACAACAACATTGCAACGTAATTAACTTGGAGGGTAAATCATGCAAACAGATTTGCTCGGTCGTGACCTGATAACGACGCAAGAGTGGTCAAAAGAAGAGATTGAAACGCTGTTGGATGTTGCCTGGGATTTGAAGCGCAAGCGCGCATTGGGCGAACCCCATGCATACCTGCGTGATAAAGTGCTGGCCATGCTGTTCTTTTTCACCAGCACCCGTACTCGCACCAGTTTTGAGTCGGGGATGGCGCAATTAGGCGGTCATGCACAATTCATTGATCACACCACCACACAGATTAGTCATGGTGATACAGCTAAAGAAATTGGTGAAATCATCGGGCGCTATTGTGATGGTATCGCTATTCGCCAATGTGATTGGAAGGTTGGTAACCAATATATCCGCGATGTGGCAGCGGCCAGCCGCGTACCTGTCCTCAATATGCAGTGCGATGTTTATCACCCCTTCCAGATTTTGGCCGACCTCATGACTATTATGGAGAAGTTTGGTCGTGACCTTCGCGGCAAAACTATTAACGTCTCATGGGCATATGCTTCAAGTTATCAGAAGCCCATTTCTGTGCCCCAAAGCCTCATCCTGTTGATGAGCCGCTTCGGCATGAATGTGCGTCTTACCCGTCCGCCGGAGTATAAACTCATGCCAGACATTGTAGATCAAGCGCGCGAGAATGCGAAGCGCAGTGGCGGCTCATTTGAGATTTTTGAAGATTTTGATGAGGGCTTTAAGGGCGCTGATGTCGTTTATCCGAAATCATGGGGCGCTATGTTAACCACAGAAGACCCCGAAGAATCTGCCCGTATTGGTCAAAAGTATACGGACTGGATTACGGACGACCGCCGCATGGCTTTAGCTGCCGAACACGCCATCTATATGCATTGCTTACCAGCAGACCGCAATATCGAAGTGACTGATTCTGTCATTGATGGCCCCCATAGCGTTGTGTATGACGAGGCTGAAAACCGCCTCCATGTGCAAAAAGCGGCTATGGCTTTGACCATGCGTTAGGCAATATTTGATGTGTGCCGCCGGCAACTTTGCGGTGCTGGCGGCATCTTTTTCTTGCTATCGTCGCTCAACTTAGGATGGTTATAAGAGTATGCCCATGATTGAAAAACTCGCTATTGTTGCCATTGGTGGCAACTCTCTTATAGAAGACCCCAAACGTCCGGAAGTCACCCATCAGTGGGATGCCGTACGGGATACTTGCCGCCATATTGCCGATATGGTGGCTGATGGTTGGCATGTCGTTGTTACACACGGCAATGGCCCACAAGTTGGTTTTTTGCTGCGCCGCAGCGAAATCGCGGCTAAAGAAGGCGTTCATGAAGTGCCATTAGATTTAATCGTGGCCGATACACAAGGCAGTATTGGTTATATGATTCAGCAGGCACTTGATAATTCATTGCGCCGCCTTGGCATTAATCGGACGGTTGCCACCGTGGTGACGCAAGTGCGCGTTAATCCAGATGACCCCGCTTTTCAAAATCCCACCAAGCCAATCGGTAGCTTCCTCACTGAAGAAGAAGCGCGTAAATATGAGGCGGAAGGTTGGCAGGTGATGGAAGATGCTGGGCGTGGCTGGCGGCGTGTTGTACCCTCTCCCAAGCCTGAATCTATACAGGAAATCAATGCAATCCAAGCGCTCATGCTCAGCGGTTATGTTGTTATTGCCTGTGGCGGTGGCGGTATTCCGGTTGTGCGTAACGAAGTGGGTAGCTTACGCGGTGTTTATGCTGTGATTGACAAAGACCGCGCCAGCAGTTTATTAGCGCAGACCTTGCGGGCGGATTTGTTCATCATCTCGACAGGTGTTGAAAAAGTGTCATTGAACTTCAATAAACCTAATCAGGTTGATTTGGATAAAATGACCCTGCAAGAAGCGCGGCAGTACATGGCAGAAGGTCATTTCGCCCCAGGTAGTATGTTGCCCAAGATTGAGGCGGCAGTGGATTTTGTCCAAAACGGTGGCCCACAGTCTATTATTACTAATCCGCATAATCTGGCGCGAGCGATGCGCGGTGAAACAGGCACGCGTATTGTGCCGGGGTAGGGTGTATGGCGACAATAAAAACACTGCGCTGCACCATTAGCGGGCGAGATTTTACCCCAGATGCAGCGCTTTATTTCAATAAAGATATAGGGCAAGTGGCAACACTTGATGTGCTTTATGATTATGAGGCTTTGCGCCAACAGTTAGACCGTGATGCCCTTGCCACGTCTCGTGACATGTCTATGTGGCGTTATCTGCCCTTATTGCCCCTCGCTGAAGACGCGACATTACCGCCACTGCGCGTTGGGCTGACACCACTTTACGATGCGCCACGCATCGCAGAATATTTAGGTGTTCGCTCTGTTCAGGTTAAAGATGATGGTTTGAATCCCACAGCTTCCCTCAAAGACCGCGCAAGCGCGATGGTGCTCGCCCGCGCCCTAGAAATGGGTGTTAACACGGTGAGTACCGCCAGCACAGGCAATGCAGCTGCGGCCTTATCTGGCATTGGGGCATCTTTACCTGATATGCGTATCGTGATTTTTGTGCCAGCGACTGCACCAGAGGCGAAAATCGCCCAATTATTGGTTTATGGCGCTACGGTGTTGCTAGTAGAAGATACATACGATACTGCCTTTGATTTATGCTATGAACTATGCATGAGTGAAGGTTGGTATTGCCGCAATACGGGCATTAACCCCTATACCACTGAGGGCAAGAAGACCGTTGCCTATGAAATTGCTGAACAAAACAATTGGGATGTCCCCGATGTGGTTGTGGTTAGCGTTGGCGATGGTAGCATTATCGGTGGTGTCCATAAAGGGTTTTGGGAATTATACCAGCTCGGTTGGATAGAGCGGATTCCGCGCCTAATTGGTGTACAGTCAGAAGGAAGCGCACCGTTAGTTAAAGCGTGGCAACAGGGCGTTGCGCCACAAGATATGCAACCTATTGAAGTGAACACAGTTGCTGATAGTATTGCAGCTGGTTTGCCAAGAGACCGTGTCAAAGCCATGCGCGCAGTGAAAGATACAGGCGGCGCTTTTATATCGGTTTCCGATGATGAAATTGTGCAGGCCATCCCGCGTTTGGCACAGCTGAGCGGTGTTTTTGCAGAGCCAGCTGCAGCCGCGTCTTTCGCTGGTGCATATCGTGCTGTACAATCAAAGTTAATAGGAGCTGATGAACGTGTGACGTTACTCATCACTGGCAACGGCCTTAAAGATGTCAAGCGTGCCCGTGAGGGTGTTGGCTCTGGGATATATGTCCCACCTGACTTAGATAGTATTCGCCGTGAGTTGAAAAAGCTATAAGAGGATATGAGCAACCGACCCCGCTTTTCCATTGTTGCCCCAATCTATAACGAAGAGGGCAATATACAACCTTTATACGAGCGCATCCGCGAAGTTATGGATTCTACAGGTGAATCCTGGGAGTTAGTCGCTGTTAACGATGGCAGCCGAGATAACTCTTTGCCGCTGCTTCTCTCATTGGCTGAACAAGACAAACGGGTAAAAGTCGTCAACTTTGCCCGCAACTTTGGCCATCAAGTTGCAGTTACAGCAGGCATAGATTTTGCGCAAGGTGATGCTGTCGTTTTGATTGATGCTGATTTGCAAGACCCACCTGAAGTTATTTTAGACCTGATTGCTAAATGGCGAGAGGGATACGAAGTTGTCTATGCCATTCGGGATGAGCGCCAGGGCGAAACCTGGTTTAAGAAATTCACCGCTGGCATCTTCTATCGTGTCATTTATCGCATCACCGATATAGATATTCCACTGGATACTGGCGATTTTCGCTTGATGGACCGCAAGGTTGTGCAAGTCTTGCGGCAAATGCGCGAACATAATCGCTTTATTCGGGGAATGACAAGCTGGGTCGGTTTTAAGCAAACTGGTGTGCATTACGTCCGTCATGCGCGCTATTGGGGAGAGACTAAATATCCTCTTGGCAAGATGATTCGCTTTGCCCTTGATGCGATTACGGGGTTTTCTTACTTCCCGTTGCAAATCATCGGCCATGTTAGCCTTGTTATGGCCTTCCTCGCTATTTTGGCGGGTATAGTGATTTCTCTTTTGCGTTTAACACAAGGGCCGGAGTTTTTTGGTGGACAGGCGACAACGATTGTGCTCTTGCTGCTATTAAGTTCATTTCAGTTATTCTTTTTGTATGTGCTTGGGCAGTATGTCGCGCGCATTTATGACGATGTGCGCCATCGCCCGTTGTATGTTGTCGCTTCTACAACCGGCTTTGATGAATCGAAAGTGGCGACAGAGTCGCCAACGCCGCCAGTTGAGATGCAAAATCAATCTGGCGAGATGCCGTAGTGGGGGAGGTGTTTTATGGAAGACGATACCCGTTCACAGGTGGAACGTTATCGCCTTTTAGTGTTGCGTTATGAAGCGCTTGACCAAGAAATTGATGATTTAATCATGTCTTATGGTGGTGTTGCAGAGAAAATGCCGCCCGAAGCATTGGAACAATACCGTCAGTTAGCCCGTGAGCGTAGCGAAGTGCAGAATGAATTGCGCCGCCTAGAGCAAAAACTGATGGATGAAGATGATCAATAGTTTGCCAAAACATTGGAGATGCTATCGTGATTACTGGCCCAACTTTCGAGGAAATGCTCCATCCTGACCGTATCCCTGCGGAGATTCGCCAACGTGCCTTAAAAGCGCGCGAAGAAGACCCGCTTCATCCGGTCAATTTGTTTAACATCACTTGGCGAAATGCCGATAACCAGATTTATCATGTCGTTTTGCCGCCAGAGCTTACAGGCGTAGATGCGCCCATTGTGGTGATTTATGCCCATGAGTTCCCTTCGGGTAGTCATAAAGTAGGGGCAGCCTATTCTGTTCTCATCGAGAAACAGCTTTTTGGCGAAGTTGACCCCAATGTCCACACCCTTGTCTGGCCTTCTACTGGGAACTATGGCATTGGCGGCGCTTACATTGGTTGCCGAATGGGCTATAAGGGCGTTGTCGTTCTTCCTGAGGATATGAGCCAGGAACGCTTTGACCGCATTCAAAGCTATGGCGCTGAAGTCATTCGCACACCTGGCTCAGAAAGTAACGTCAAAGAAATTTATGACGAAACTAAACGCCTGCGCGCCAGCGACCCCAACATTCGCATTTTGAACCAGTTTGAAGTGATGGGGAACTATCGCTTCCATTACCATGTAACCGGCAATACCGTTGCCGAACTTGCTGCTGATTTACAGAAACAGGGTATTGGGGCAGGGCGTATATCTGCCTTTGTGTCTGCTATGGGTAGTGCGGGAACAATTGCTGCTGGTGACCGCCTCAAGCAAATTTGGCCAGAACATAAAATTGTCGGCCTAGAGCCAGTCCAATGTCCAACACTATTCAATAATGGCTATGGCGCTCACGAAATTCAGGGCATTGGTGATAAACACGTCACCTGGATTCACAACGTTCTCAATATGGATGCACTTATGTGCATTGACCATATGGACGCCCTTTTTGGTCTACAGGTTTTTGCCGAACCCCAATCGCGTGAAGCCTTAGCCAAACACTATGGTGTCGATGAATCTCTGCTGGCGCAGTTTGGGGAAATTTTTGGCATCAGCTCAATTTGTAACATCATTGGCGCAATTAAAACCGCGAAATTCTTCCGCTTTGGGCCAGATGATGTTGTCGTTACTGTCGCTACCGATGGCATGGATCGCTATCATTCGGTAATGGACCGCATGAAGCGTGATTATGGCGAGCTTGATGCGCCAACCGCCGTTGGCCACGTAGAGCGTATCTTCCATGGTGCAGGAACGGATTGGGCGTTACTTGGTACGCCAGATGTGCGCGAACGCTGGCACAACCTCAAGTATTACACATGGGTTGAACAGCAAGGTAAAACTGTAGAAGAACTGGATGCCCAACGAGACCCGCAATGGTGGCTAGAACACCAACAACGGATTGCCGACATTGACGCTCGTTTAGCCGTATTGCGGTCTGAGCAGGGTGTCATGTTGGAGTAGATAATGCTGCCGGAAGACCGCGTTTTAGTCGGTGTGATTAATCGGAAACGCGACCTCAAAATTGCGCTTGAACAACGCTGGTATCGTATCCCTCAGGATAAGATGCCTCAAGGTGTGTTTGCCGAATATATCGCGTTCTTCCTCAGCCGCGCTTTCAAAGAGCGTAATGGTGCTATACATTACTTCGCCCGCCGCACGGGGGTAGAGTTGGCCTACCGTCGGGATTTGTTGCCGGCAGAGGT
>DAOTWU010000120.1:0-11279 GCA_034435735.1 Anaerolineae bacterium
ATTATCGTCCAGCGCGCCAACGGTCTGGAAGAAGGGGTGCTCTCCGTTGCGCCAGATGTCAATATCATCGGGCGTTATCTTGGCGCATTGCGTGATAATGGCTATAACACAGTGAAGAACTTGCTAGATGACGGCGTAGAGTTCAATGTGATTCTCAGCATTAACGACGCTGGCGCATTTGGTGCGGTAGAAGCTTTAGAAGAGGCGAATATCGGGCCAGACGAAGTGCATATCTTCAGCGTGGATGCAGAGCAATTAGCGCGCCAGTACATTCGTGATGATTATTACTTTGTTGCCTCGCTTGGCCTCGATGCCTCACGGCGGCAAGGCGCACAGGACGCCATCAACGCCATGGCTAAATTGCTAGGCGGCGGCACTATCCCCGAACAAATTGAGCAAATCGTCGGCGCGATGGTCGATAAATCCACACTGCTCAACGAGGCGGAAGCATCCGCAGAGCCAGAAGCAGAAGCCACCGAAGCCGCTACCAGCGACGAATAACCTTCCTTTCCCCACTATTAAAAAGCGCAGGGCAAATGCTCTGCGTTTTTTTATTTCCTCTCAGCGTGTAAACATTTTCATACCCCCACCAAGGTATGATATGCACAATCGCCCACTCGTGGGTATACTTGTAATGAGCAATCTGTATGCGGTTTGGTCGGCAACCGCGCCCATGAGCGTGGGACGCTGCAAAAGGAAATTATGATGATGAAATATCGTCTTATCTTCATAGCAACTCTTGTGCTTTTATTCGCCGCGTTGATGAGCCTTGCGCCATTGAGCAGCGCGCAGGAGTTTGGCTCTAATTGGACGGCGCAGTATTACAATAACACCAGCTTCTCCGGCAGTCCGGACATCACCACCATTGACCAGGCAATTAACTTCACATGGGGCACAAGCAGCCCTATCCCCGGCTTTATCAACGCCGATAACTTCTCGGTGCGCTGGACAGGTACGCATACCTTCAGCGATGGTGTTTACACGTTCACTGCTGGCCGTGATGATGCCATTCGCGTTTTTGTGGATGGGGTGATGGTCATAGATGCCTTTGGTACAGGCCCTTACCAAACCTTTACTGCCAACGTCACCCTCACCGCTGGCTCACATACAGTTGTGGTGGAATATGTGGAATATACGGGCGATGCGGCGGTTTTGGTGCAATGGCAGCTCTCTGGCGGGACGACACCAGACGCAACCGCTGGCCCAACCGCCACGCCAACAGCTACGGCACTTCCACCCATTCCCGCTGGCGCTATCACCGCAACGGTTATCCGTGCTGCAGTGCTCAATGTGCGTGATGCGCCTTCGACGGGCGGCAATGTCCTCGACCGCGTATTTCGTGGGCAAACCTATCAAGTTGTCGGTCGCAACGAAGATGCAACATGGTTCTTGATTCAAATGGCCGATAAACAAGGTTGGGTGTGGTATTACTATGTCTTCATCAATGGCAATGAGTTCACCCCGCCAGTTGTTAGCGCCAATACCACAATCCTGCCCGCTGGCCTCACCGATACAGGGGTGCTGGCGCAGTCTCATGCCACTGTGCGCTTGCGCGAATTCCCCACAGTCAACTCGCGCCAAATAGGGCGGGTGTCGTGGGGCGGCTTTGTGCCCGTGCTGGCGCGTAGTTCTAATGGCGTTTGGTGGCAGGTGTTGTGGAAGAATACCGTCGGTTGGGTCTATTCGCCCTTCTTCGATATTGTTCAGGGCGATTACTTCGATATTCCAATTGTGGATGTAACGCCGTAATCGCACACCCATTTAACGATACTGATTTCGGCGGCGCAGGGTTTTGGCCTTGCGCCGTTTGTTTTGGCACTTTTAACAATTAAATCAGCCTTAATTTTGAAGCAATTGCCAAAAATACTCAACAAAAACTGGAATTTTTTTCAAGGGTGTGGTAATATACCGTTACAGTAATTGCAGTCTCCAAAGACTTGTAATGGTCTGTTTCCCCCTGTGTCCCCCTGCCACCCGGTAGGGGGTTGTTTTTTTCCTCAACCACTACTCAGGCAGTTTAATCACCTTAGCGCCATATGAATGTCTTATCCAAAACCTTGCGATGCGTAACGCCCTCGTCTATCCTAGATGCGGTCAACTGTACACCTATTTTTTGTGTTGTAGTTAAGAAGAAAGCATATGATGAAAAATAGCTTATCCCGTTTCAGTCTGGTATTACTGGTATTACTGGTTGTAACGAGCTTGTCCGCCGTTGCCCAAGATGGCGATTTTGAAGACCTGCGCGATACCGCCATCTTCAACGAGGCGGATTGTCCTTTCCCAACGCCTGCCGCTTATACTGTAGAATGCGGCCAGTTTGTTGTGCCCCAAAACCGCCAAGACCCAGAGACGCGCACCATTACGCTCGGTGTTGCCATTATCCGCTCTCAAAGTGAAAATCCCGCCCCAGACCCCGTTGTGTATCTAGTTGGTGGGCCTGGTGGCAGTGTGCTAGCTAATACACGGGCGTTGATTTATGCCCAGTTCGCCCCGTTTTTAGAGCAGCGTGATGTTATCCTGATTGACCAGCGTGGCACTGGCCTCTCCATCCCGCGCCTTTATTGCCCAGAAGTGGCGCGCGCGGTTTATGGCGATATTGCCTTTTACTTTTCGCCAGAAGACGAAACCCGCCTTTGGACGCGCGCTTTAGAGATTTGCCGCGAGAATATGGAATCTGTCGATATTGACTTGGGTGGCTATAACAGTGCTGAAAGTGCCGCCGACCTCGCCGCCTTGCGGCAAGTCCTTGGCTATGACGAATGGAACTTGTATGGCGTCTCATATGGGTCTCGTCTGGCCTTAACCACCATGCGCGAACATCCTGAAGGACTGCGCAGTGTCATTCTGGACTCGGTCTATCCGCCACAGGTGAATATCTATACCGATACGCTTGGCAATTTCTTGCGTGCGTTGGATGTGCTTTTTGCCGCTTGTGAAGCGGATGCTGATTGCAATGCCGCTTATCCCGATTTGGAGAGCGTATTCTGGGAACTCTATGAGCGCCTGAACGATGAGCCAGTAGAGATTGAACTGACTTGGCGTAATCAACAAGTGCCCATGTATATTGATGGCAATCTCGTCCTCGATTTTGTCTTCAATTGGCTGTATGACATCACCGATATTGTCGATATTCCACTACTAATTTACGCTATGAACGACGGCGATTGGGGAGAACCAGCCGGGCGTGGCCTCGACGTTATCACCGTGCCCGCCAACCTCGATATGGGGATGCACTACGCCGTGCAATGCAGCGAAGAAGTCCCCTTCACCGATGCCGAGGCGTTGGAAAATCTGGCGGAGACATATCCCCAACTGGCGACTTATATCGAGTTTTCGCCCCAATTCAATAGCGCCCTATTCGATATGTGCGACCAATGGGGCGGGGATGCGCCGAACGCTGTCGAAAATGAACCCGTGAGCAGCGATGTGCCGGCGTTGTTGCTGGCTGGCGAGTTTGACCCGATTACACCGCCAGCATGGGCGCAAGAGACTTCCGAACTGTTGCCCAATAGTTTCGTGTACACGGTCAACGGTGTGGGGCATGGTGTCATCCGCTCGAATACTTGCGCGTTGAACATCGCGCTTGACTTTCTCGATGACCCAACCTCTGAGCCAGATACTGCTTGTTTAGCAGAGCAACCCGCACCAGATTTCCACTTGCCCGGCGAGCCACGCTAACAGCTAAAATAGGGCTGGTCACTGAGCCAGCCCTATTCATTTCTATAGATATTCACCCCTATGTGACTTATGTCACTTTACATCAGGTAAAATGTGGTTTACTGAGAGGTGTAGTGTCGCTATGTAGCTTTAAGGCTGGTTTCGTGGTTCATCCAAGAACGCTGCAAAACATTCCTATTTTTGAAAAGCTGTCTGGAGAGGCGTTAGAGCATTTAGCCGTTGCCGCGTCAGTCCGCACTTTTCCGGCGCGCCATACTTTTTTTAAGCAGGGCGATGTCCCTTCAGGCTTATATGCCCTTCAACGTGGGCAAGTAAAGCTCTATCGCCAATCGCGTGAACGCATGCAAATTCTGGCTTTGCTTGTGCCGCCGGAATGCTTCGGTGCAGAATCGTTGCCTAATAACGCCCCTTGCCCTTATAGTGCGACCGCGCTCACCCCAATTACGACGCTATACATCCCTCCCGAATCGCTTCAGTCTATTATGCGAGAGCACCCCGCGCTCCAACAGGTATTACTCACCTTGATTACTGGCCGCCTCAAGCAATTTGTTACGTTAGTGCACACCCTCGCCTTTCATGATGTGGCCTCGCGCGTGGCCAAACTTTTGCTCCTGTTAGCTGAATATGGTGGCGAGGAAACCGATGAGGGCTTATGTATCGAACGCTTACTCTCCCAACAAGAGATGGCCGCTATGGTGGGAACAGTGCGCGAAGTTGTTGCCCGAACATTGAAAAAGATGGAAGAGGATGGGCTATTGCACTATACCCGCAAGAAAATCTATCTGCACAATATCCCCGCCCTAGAAACGCTTGCCGCTCAAGAAGCCCGCTAAATTTTTCACATTCCCCCGCTTTTTTGTGACTTGGGTCACACCGACATCGGTCAGTTTGCTGGATGATAAAGGTGTATCCTGCGCTAATCAGCATAAATTAGCGCGGTTAGAGACATAAGGAGTTAGACTGACCGATGTCATCAAAACGGTTTTTCCAATCTAAGTTGTTCTTCTTTGTTGCAGTAGCTGTACTGGCTGCTGCGCTTGTGGTTGTCATCGGCCCGAAGGCTGACACCAGCGCCCAGGGCGACCCGCTCGACTGGCAGACAATTGCCGAAGAGCGCGGCCTCACCGATGCCGACCTCCGCGCTGCCGTCATGACCTACATGCCCAGCGGCCAATATGATGAATATGTTATGTTCGCCTCTGGTGGTCATAGCGGCCAAGTTTTCGCTATCGGTTTGCCGTCAATGCGTTTGCTGCGCACCATCGCTGTCTTCACTCCCGAACCGTGGCAGGGCTATGGTTATGGTGCTGGTGAAGAAGTTCTCGCCGGTGGGAACATGCTCGATGGTCAAGAAGTGCGCTGGGCAGATACGCACCATCCGGCACTCAGCGAGACCAACGGTGACTATGATGGCCAATGGCTCTTCATCAACGATAAAGCCAACGCTCGTGTCGCTGTTATCGACCTGCGCGATTTCGAAACCAAGCAAATCGTCAAGAACCCGCTGTATCTCAATGACCATGGTGGTACCAAAGTTACGCCTAACACTGAATACATCATTGAGCCTGGTCAATATGGTTTGCCACTTGGGAACGAGTTCGCCCCGCTTTCAGAATATGAAGATGCTTATCGCGGCATGATTACCTTCTGGAAGTTCGATCGTGAAGCAGGCCGCATTGACCCGTCACGCTCCTTCGCCATCGAATTGCCGCCTTACTGGCAAGACCTCTGCGATGCTGGCAAGCTGGTTTCCGATGGTTGGGTGTTCTGTAACTCCTTCAATACCGAGTTGGCGCTTGGTGGCATCGAATCTGGCAACCCGCCATTTGAAGCAGGCGTGAGCCAGAACACCACCGACTTCCTCCACATCATCAACTGGCACGCAGCAGAAGAGGTCTTCCTCGCTGGTGATACCGTTGAAATCAATGGTATGCAAGTGATTACCCTAGATACCGCCATTGAAAATAACCTACTCTTCTTCACCCCAGAACCACGCAGCCCGCACGGCGCTGACGTTGCCCCACATGGCGACTTCATCGTTGTCTCTGGTAAGCTTGACCCGCATGTGACGGTTTACAGCTTCCAAAAGATTATGGATGCGATTGAGGCTGGTGTAGAAGAAACTGACCAGTACGGCGTGCCCATCATCCCGATGGAAGATAGCGTTGAAGCGCAGGTAGAAGTTGGCCTTGGGCCATTGCACACCGAATTTGACAATCAGGGCTATGCCTATACCAGCCTGTTCTTGGATACCGCAGTCGCCCGCTGGAGCCTCGGTGGTGAAAACTATCGCCCAGAAGATGGCTGGACACTACAAAGTACTGTGCCCGTTCAATACAACGTTGGCCACATTGCTGCTGCCGAAGGCGACACCGTTGACCCCGATGGTCGTTATCTGGTGTCGCTTAACAAATGGTCAGTAGACCGCTTCCTGAGCACTGGGCCGCTGCTCCCGCAGAACCTCCAGCTTGTCGATATTTCGCAAAGTGGCGACTTCATGCAAGTGCTCTATGATATGCCACTCACTGGTGGCGAACCGCACTACGCCCAGATTATCAAAGCCGATAAGCTCCACCCGTGGGATGTTTATCCCGAAATCGGTTGGGATCCGGTTACACAATCGGTTAGTCCAGATGCTGTTGAACCAGGTGAAGAAGGCGTCTTCCGTGATGGCAACAATGTGACCGTGCGTATGACCGCTGTCCGTAGCCACTACACGCCGGAACACGTGGAAATCCGTCAAGGCGACCACGTAACCTGGACAATTACCAATATCGAACGCGCCCGCGACGCGACCCATGGCTTCGCACTGCCATACTACAACATCAACCTGAGCCTTGAGCCGGGCGAGTCTATCACCTTCGAGTTTGATGCAACCCGTGATGGTGTCTTCAGCTACTACTGTACTGAGTTCTGCTCGGCCTTGCATCTCGAGATGATGGGTTATCTGACGGTCCAACCCTAGCGGTTTTGACCGGTGTGGGCGAGGACGGGTCATCCCCGCCCACACCCCTCATCTCTCTCAAATATTACTTCTTACAAGGACTAGTTAACTAAATTTTTTACAAGGTTAGGTCGTTTTAGTTTCGCTAGGGAGGACCAAAGTCATGGCGACCGTAACACAGACACAATCAACAACAGCGGAAACAACACAACAAGCCTCTGGTTTGACCCGACTAGGGCGCTGGTTGCCGCTCGCGCTCGGCATTATTGCTGTGGCGCTCATCCTTATCTCTACAGCTTTCCCGTATTGGCGCATGACCTTGCTCGCCCCGCAATATCCGGGCGGTTTAGAGATGCGCGTGTTCGTCAATTACATGACGGGCGATGAAGATCCGAAGCTCGATGAAGTCCATGAAATTGATGGCCTCAATCACTATATCGGCATGAAGTCGCTCTATGAAGCAGCCCAATTAGAGCGGGCGATAGCCATTCCTGCCGTGTTTCTTATGTGCGTTTTCGTCATCATCGCCGCCATCTGGAAAGCGCGGCGGGCGTGGTTGTTGGCCGTGCCTGCTATCGGCTTCCCCTTTGTCTATCTGGCGGATTTAGGCTTCTGGCTCACTTACTATGGCCAAAACCTTGACCCCAACGCGCCACTCAGCAGCGCCATCAAACCTTTCACCCCGCCATTGCTCGGTGAAGGCGTTGTCGGCCAATTCAAAACCGTTGCCGAGGTTGGCACAGGCTGGTATTTGGCTGTGGGTGCTGGCGTGGTGGTGCTGGTGATGATCATCCTGAAAATACGGGCACAGCGGGAGACAAACGCATGAACAAGCCGCCTAGCGCCGTATGGCGTTGGGTTAGTGTGCTCTGCTTCTTGCTCTTCAGTAGCTTTTTAACATTGGCGCAGGAGGGCGATACACTCATCGTATCGCCTGATGGCCCCTACCCTAGTATAGAAGCCGCACTAGCCGACGCCCAAAGTGGCGATACTATCGAAGTGCATGGTGGTACATATACCTACACTGATGAGCCGCTCTACATTGATAAATCCGTTTCGGTGATAGGTATAGATAACCCCGTCTTAGATGGTGGGGGAGAGGGTACTATCGTCGTTATCACCGCGCCCGATGCCTTGTTTCAAGGGTTCACTGTGCGCAATAGTGGCAATGTCATGCACCGCGAAGACTCTGGCATTGTCATTCAGGCGGATAACGTCACCGTTGCCGAGAACCGTGTAGAAAATGTACTTTTCGGCATCTACTTCGCTAACGCCAATACCGGCCTCGCCCGCGATAACGTTGTGCGCGGTTATGACCTCGACATTGCCATGCGTGGCGATAGCATCCGCGTATGGTTCAGCAATGATGTCACGCTGATTGGCAACGACATCGGTACAACCCGCGACCTCCTCATTTGGTATGCCGATGGCATCACCATCATCAATAACAACATCCACGATAGCCGCTATGGCCTGCATTTCATGTATAGTAGTAACGCTACCATCGAGGATAACACCTTCTATGGTAACCATGTGGGGCTATACCTGATGTACTCGCAAGGGTTGGCTATGCACAACAACCTGTTGGCCTATAACTATGGCCCCAGCGGTTATGGCCTAGCATTGAAAGACATGGATGCAGTTGAAGCCAGTGGCAATGTTTTCGTAGGCAATCGCGCTGGCCTTTATATCGATAATTCCCCTTCGCTCTATGAGGGGCACAATATGTTTAACGATAACGTCTTCGCCTATAACGACATTGGCGTTTTGGCGTTGCCTGCAGTAGAGCGCAATATCTTCACCAATAACGTCTTTCTAGACAATTTGCAACAGGCGAGTACACGTGGCCGTGGCGACCTCTTAGGCAATATTTGGACACATGAGGGCGTGGGCAACTATTGGAGCGATTATGCCGGCTACGATGCCGATGGCGATGGATTAGGCGATATGACTTATCGTATCGAGAAGCTATTTGATAGCTTGACAGATAGCTATCCTGCCTTGCGTTTCTTCATCTATAGTCCGGCTAGCCAAGCACTGGATTTCGCTGGTTCGGCCTTCCCCTCGCTACGCCCCCAGCCCAAGCTCATCGACGAAGCACCGTTACTACGCTATAACCTGCCGCCAGTGGCACTTACCCCCTCAGAGGGTATTTCCTGGCCATTCCTTGCTGTTGGCTTGGTGGCGTTGCTGGCGGGGCTTGGCGTTTTGTATGGGGCGTTACGCACCTTACAACCGCACCGCCGCAAAGGCACTCCCCAACCAGCACAAGCTGGTATTTAGCAGATAGGGAGCAAATGATGATTACCGCAAAAAACCTGACAAAACGCTATGGCGATGCTTTCGCCCTAGATAACGTAAACTTCACGATTGATGCTGGCGAGTCTGTCGCTCTATGGGGCGCAAATGGCGCTGGCAAAACCACAACAATTCGCTGCTTGCTTGGCGTACATAGCTTTGAGGGCGAGCTAACAGTGAACGATATAAACGTTCGCCAAAACAGCAAAAACGCTCGCCGTATGATGGGTTATGTGCCACAGGAAGCGACATTTTACGATATGAGCGTGCTGGAGACGTTGGCATTCTATGCCCGCCTCAAGAAAGCGCCGTTAACCCGCATTGATGAAGTGTTGGCACAGGTACAACTGGCCGAACATAGCCGCAAGCGCGTTAATGCGCTCTCCGGCGGCATGAAGCAGCGGCTGGCGTTGGCTGTCGCCCTACTGAGCGACCCGCCCATTCTCATTCTTGATGAGCCGACGGCCAATCTTGATGTTGCTGCCCAGCAAGATTTCATCCATCAAATCCAATCGCTGAACCGTCAGGGCAAAACTATCATCTTCTCTTCACACCGTTTTGACGAGGTGATGGCGTTGGCTTCTCGCGTGTTGGTGTTGGATAAGGGTAAGCTGATATTAGAGTGCCCACCGCCCGCGCTCATCGAGAAGCTGGGCTTACAGCGCTGGATGCGCCTCTGGATACCCCAAGAACAGCGCGATACCGCTTTACAGGTACTCCAGTCACAAGGTTATGCCTACCGCCCCAACGGTCACACTGTCTATGTGCGCATTGGCGACGCGGGTAAAGTAGCCCCCTTGCGCGCGCTGGAATCCGCCCAAATCACGATTGAAGATTTCGACCTGCTAGATGGCGAGCTAGTGCCGCCGGAGGAGGCGTAACCATGTTTGAGTTTGAAAATGTGCGCATTATCGCAGCTAAGGAGCTGCGCGATTCGCTGCGTAACCGTTGGTTTTTGATTTTCACTGTAGCATTTGCTGGTTTGGCGCTAGCACTTTCCGCCATTGGCCAATCTAGCGGCACACAACTACGCTTCTCTGGTTATGGCCGTACTGCTGCCAGCTTGATTAACCTCGTGCTGCTATTTGTCCCGCTCATCAGCTTGACATTGGGCGCGACCAACCTCGCCGGTGACCGTGAAAATGGTACATTGGCCTATTTGTTGGCGCAACCGGTCAACCATACTGAGGTCATACTGGGGAAATATCTCGGCATGGCTGGCTCGCTTTTCTCTACCATTACGCTGGGCTTTGGGTTGGCTGGTGTGGCGCTGGCATTGCAGGGCAGTAGTGGCGATGTTGTTGGTTATGTGGCCACTATTGTGCTAGCTTATCTGTTGGCGTTGGCGATGCTCAGCCTCGGCTTTTTTATGGCAGCCTTTGTCAAGAAAACCGCCGGTGCACTGGGTGGCTCGCTCTTTATGTGGTTGCTCTTGGTGTTCATTGGCGATTTGGGTATTATGGGTACAGCCGTTGTTACTCAGATGCCCATTGAAGCGGTGTTCTTCATCGCCATGCTCAACCCGTTGCATCTGTTCAAAGTGTCATCTATTCTCACCATTCAGGCCAGCTTAGAAGTGCTGGGGCCGGTTGGGGTTTATGCCACTGAGCAGTTTGGTACAGCATTGTTGCCGTTGGCCGCAATTGGTTTGCTACTTTGGATTGTTATTCCCCTTATTGGTGCGCTGCTGCTCTTCACGCGGCAGGAAAAATTTGTCTGGAGTTAAATCCCATGAAACGCTTATCTTTGTTATTGTTCATCGTCTTACTCGCCGTCGTTTTGGCCGCTTGCGGTGGCGATAGTGCCGAAGCTATCAATCCCGATGACGTGCGTATTGCTGTGGTTGTAGAGCCTGATACGCTGGCCGTTGGTGATGCGATGCTTGTCGTCACCCTGCAAGATAAAGACGGTAACGCGATAGATGGCGCGACTGTGCGCGCTCATGGCGATATGGACCATGAGGGCATGGAGCCTGTCGATAGCGAAACAAGCGAGAGCGAAAACGGCGTATATCGCCTGCCATTTATGTGGACGATGGGTGGCGGTTGGATTGTCACCATCACCGCAGACCTCCCCGGTGGTGGGCAGGCGGAACAAACTTTCGACTTTTTCGTTGAAGCAATTTCTGAAGACAGTATCATCAACCAAACGCATAACCATGATGGCATGGAAGCGACTGAAGAAGCGCATGACCACATGGATATGGAAGCGACCGAAGAAGCGCATGACCACATGGATATGGAAGCAACCGAAGAAGCGCATGACCACATGGACATGGAAGCGACCGAAGAAGCGCATGACCACATGGATATGGAAGCGACCGAAGAAGCGCATGACCACATGGATATGGAAGCAACCG
>DAOTWU010000121.1:0-9873 GCA_034435735.1 Anaerolineae bacterium
CGGTCATCGCGCACATCAGGTATATCAATGACCACTCCGCTGATAGTGAGGGAAGCGCCATTATACTGGGCAATTGGCGCAGTATTGGGCATAGCGGCCATTCGCAAGCCACCAAGCGCAAAGGCAACACTCAGCCACAATGCAACTCGTAAGCGAGGAAATGATCGCCCAAGAAAAGCCACAATGCTGAGGAGGAAAGCAGCAATCAACCAAAGAGAGTCATTGATAAAAGTGTATGAGGCGGCAACAACAATACCTAGACACCAGAAAAGTGTCCAATAAACCAGGCGCATAAAAAACCCTAAAAAGAAAAACGGGCGCAAAACGCCCGCGAATAAGTACCGATTATATTATTTTTTGCCGTCTGACGCGTCAGCTTCTACTTCAACAGGGGCGGGCTGTTCTTGCACTTCTGGTGTAACAGCGGGTTGCACCGTTGCGCCCCCACGTAGCTTTTGATGTCCAGCTTGTACCGTGCGATTGACCTCGTTGATGCCGTTACGAACTACGCTGAGGTTCTTAAGCAGCTCTTGTTCCAACTGTGCCAATACTTGCAGCACGTACTGGTCAGCATCGCGGGCAATTGTCGCTGCGTCTTCACGCGCTTTTTCAATAATTGCATTAGCACGCGCCTGTGCCGCCTGGACGGAAGATTCCTGATCAAGAAGCGCTTCGCCCTTCTGGCGAGCTTGTTGAACAATGCGTGCAGCTTCTTCATGGGCTTGTGCGAGAATACGCTCTCGTTCCGCCAGCACACGGGCAGCTTTTTCTATCTCTTCAGGAATTGAAATACGCATCTGGTCGATAATTTCCAAAGCGCGTTCTTCATCAATCATGGTTAAACGAGTGCCAAAAATATGACGCCCTTCGTCAATCAAATCTTCTAGGCGATCGACCAAGTGTTGAATGTCCATAAGCGGCTTCCTCCAGAGCGCCTTTCCATCAAATAGGCGTATTGATTATGAGATATATCTTAGTCCTTTTTGAATCTTGCCGCCAGCGCATCAGCCACATAAGGCGGCACCATACTTGAAACATCTCCACCTAGTTCTGCAATTTCACGAATTGTGCTGGAACTGATGTAGATATGTTGTTCATTTGCCATGATAAAAACGGTTTCTATATCTGGCGCCAGCTTTTTATTGGCCAGCCCCATACGAAACTCAAATTCAAAATCGCCAAATACGCGCAAACCACGAATTAACGCCATTGCGCCAATAGCTTGAGCATAGTTTACTGTCAAACCCGAATATTTCGCAACTCGGATATTATCATAGTCCTTAAAGGCTTGCTCTGCTAAGGCCAGACGTTCTTCTACAGAAAAGAGTAAATTCTTCTTCGGCTCGCCATAAATAGCGACAATCACCTCATCAAACATACGAGAGGCGCGTACAGCAACATCTATATGGCCATTATGAATGGGGTCTAAAGTGGCCGGATACAGGGCTTTACGCACAATCAACTCCTCAATGGGTGGTCAAACCAATTCATCAACTTATATCGGTTTGAGGATGATAAATCTGGCGCACACGCTCCGCCAACAAACGATGTTCAGGCAAACTCAAGGTTGGGTCTTCTTCAAAGATGGTTCGGGCTTCCTGTTGGGCGAGCTGCGCTAATTCTGGCGTTACGTATTCACCCAATAACAAGCCACCGCCGCCACTTTGCCTCGTGCCAACGATTTCGCCAGCGCCGCGCTGCTTCCAATCAATTTCAGCCAACTTAAAGCCATCATCTGTGGCTTGCATCGCCTCTAAGCGAGTAATGGCTTCAGGCGACTTGTCATCGGTGATGAGAATACAATAAGATTCATATTCACCACGCCCAACGCGTCCCCGAAGTTGGTGTAATTGTGCTAAGCCAAAGCGGTTAGCATTCTCAATAACCATTACAGTGGCATTAGGCACATCAACCCCCACCTCAGCGACAGTCGTCGTCACCATGATGTCATACTCGCCTTTAGCAAAGGCGGTCATGACTTCATCTTTCTCTTCTGGAGACATACGGCCATGTAAAAGGCAAACTTTATGGCGGAAAAACACATCTTTTGCGCGTTGATAGGCCTCTTCTGCAGACATCGCATTGATAGTCTCCGAGGCTTCTACCAACGGATTCACAATAAACGCTTGCCGTCCTTCATTTACCTGCTTTTGCACAAATTCGTAAACACGTTCACGCGCCACCGAATAAACATAATGTGTTTGAACTTTTTGGCGACCAGGTGGCTTTTCATCAAGAATGGACAAATCTAAATCGGCATAGAACGTTAATGCCAGTGTGCGTGGGATTGGTGTAGCTGTCATAACCAATAAATGCGGGTTAACGCCTTTCCCACGCAAAGCACGTCGCTGCTCAACACCAAACTTGTGCTGCTCATCGATAATGGCAAGCGCCAATTCGTTAAACTCCACACCATCCTGAATGAGGGCATGCGTACCAATGACAATATCAATTGAGCCATCAGCTAAACCGCGATAGATGGATTCTCGCTCCCCCTTTGTCAATGCGCCCGTCAATAAGGCGATAACGGGTTTATGTTCTAATGGCACTTGTTCGAAAGCCTTTTGAACATTGCGGTAATGCTGCTCAGCCAGAATACTAGTTGGCGCCATCATCGCACCTTGCTTACCAGCAGCAAAAGTGAGCGCTAATGCCACTATGGCAACAGCGGTTTTACCTGCACCAACATCGCCCTGTAACAGGCGGTTCATTGGGCGCTCAGCCGCCATATCTTGCCGAATTTCCCTGATGGCGCGCCATTGTGCATTCGTCAGTTCATATGGAAATGCGGACTGAACAAACATCTCCAAAAAGTCATCAGAAATATCCAATGGTATTCCCGGCACAGATTGCCATTCGTGGCGATTGGCCAACACGCCTAGCTGTAATAGAAGGAGTTGGTCAAACACGAAACGGCGGCGGGCATGCTCTAAATGGTCATGACCTTCAGGGAAATGTAGATTGCGAATTGTCCAGCTAATGTCAGCGAGGTCAACCCGCTCCAGCGTCGCCTCTGGCACATAATCGGGCATTTTGTCTGCCCATGTATCCACAATCCGCTTCATGTTGCGACGGAAAGAACGCGCTTTCACTCCTTCAGTCAGTGGATAAACAGGAACAATACCAACAGTGTGCAAATTTTCAGTATCGAGATATTCCCATTCAGGATTGGTCATCTGAAGGCGGTGACCATATATTGAAATTTTGCCACTGAGCACAACATGCAAGCCCTTTTTGATGGTGCGAATAAGGTAATGCTGGCCAAAGAAAATCACCTGCAAAATGCCTGTATCATCATCTACCAGCATGAAGAAATCTTTTCGCCCACCGCGACCGATACGCACTTCGGTGTGCGTCACCTTGCCGATGACTGTCTGCACAGTGTTGGGCTGGAGCTTACTAATATAATTGAGGCGAGTGTAATCATCATAACGACGGGGCAAATACAATAAAGCGTCGTTAATGCTGTGAATGCCTAACTTAGCAAATTGCTCGGCAATACGCGGGCCAATCCCTTTAACCACACTGACAGGCTGCTCTAGCGCTTGTAGCCGCGCCGCTGCCTCGTCTGGGTCTAATGCGGGGCGCGGTTTGCGCGGCGGTCTGGCTAGGCGCGGCTCTGGTGGTAAATCTTGCTGTGGCGTAAATGTTCGGCCTGAAGAGCTAGATTTTGTAGACTTGCGCGTGCGTTGAGCTTCTTTTTTCTTCGCCACTGGTGGGGCATCTGATTGATAAGAATCAGATGCTCTATTTTCTGGCAAAGCTTTATCTTCCGCCCGCTCTGATTTTTGCGGTGGAGTTGATACATCAGATTGCTCATAAAGGTGCAAGCGCTCTTGATATTCTGGAGGTGCAGGCTGTCGGTTAGTGATGCGGTCCAGCATATAACTAATCGTTTTTGCCCGCTCTGTGAGATTAGCAATATCATCATAAGCCCGCATCAAATCCGCCAGTTCATCCACAAGAATGTGGTGCTGAGGCAAGCGGGCTTGCTTGTGTGCATCTTGCAGCCATTTTTCGCTGTAGGCGGATAAACCACCAATAACCGCCTTATTTTTACAGCCCTGTTCACGCTCAAGTTTAAGAATTTTGACAAGCGTTTCTAAAGCAGAAGGCATAAGCTACTTAGCTTCTCCAATTAGCACTAACGGGCGCAACACCAACCGCCCCCGGCCCAATATGGGTGCCAACGGCGGGGTTCACCATCGTGATATAGGTATTATCGGGAGCAATGTCCGAAATGCGTTCGCGCAATTCTTCCGCAGATTTCAGATTGTCCGCATGGATAATCGCCAAATGGGAAAGTGGCGCCATTTCTCGCACCAATTCTTCTAATTTATTCACCATGCGGCTGAATGTACGCACACGGGCATATGAGAAAACTTCGCCATCTTTAACACTGATAATGGGCTTGATATTCAGCAAAGTACCAATACCCGCCGTCGCCCAGCTCACACGCCCACTACGGCGCAAATACTCCAGCGTTTCTAAGCCAGCATATAGCGCTTGATGGTTGCGCACCTTGCGAACGGCTTCCAAAACTTGGAGCACATCGCCCGTTTTTTCTGCGACTTCGCACGCGATACGCACCTGCCAACCCAATGCCGCGCTCAATTGGCCAGAATCCAATAATGTGACCTGATCTTGTGGCAAGTTAGCAGCGCCTAAGCGCATTGAATTATGCAAACCACTGAGTGAAGCAGGAGCGGTCAAAATAATGAGATGGTCTGCACCTTCAAAGGTTTGCTCAATAATCTGCTGGGAAAGCCCAGAAGATGCAGCGGAAGTGGTCGGGGTTTCAGTCATTGTGCGCATCAAATTATAGTAATTACCCCGATCAAGTTCGATACCATCATCGGCATAACTACCGCCACCATAATTCACATAAGCAGGCACAACACCAATGCCATAATGCTCGATAACATCCTGAGGCATATCAGCCGTGCTATCGGTAACAATGCGGATTTTCTTAAAACTCATCATCATACCCTATTTCGTTTTCAGCTTCTAAAATTACAACACCTGTTGCATCGGGGCCAATTAGTGCAGCTAATGACGCCCCATATGCAAGATAAGGAAAGTGACGGCCAGGGAACTCTACTGAAAGGCGGTCTTGCAACATACGTGCCTGTTCAGTGAGATGTTGTTTATGTTGCAAGATGAGAATGTCCTGTAGGTCATCAAATTCAGTAGCAAATTCCACTAAACGTTCCACACCTTGAGAGCGCGTTCTCACCTTTTCAGTGGGGACAAGTATGCCCTCTTCAATAGTCAAAATAGGCTTAGCCCCCAGTAGTGTACCAAGTATAGCATGAGATGCGCTCATTATCTTGTTATGAGACAAATAGTGCATTGACTCCAGATAATAGGCGACGTAAATGCGGTCAATAGCACCTCGAAGGATTTTGATAATTTGCTCTGGGGTTTTCCCTTGTGCAACAGCTTCTACAGCCAAGCGAACTAACAAGCCCTGCGCTGCGCAGATATTCTGAGAATCTATCACATGAATGGCACATTGCCCCATGAGCTGTTGGGCGGCTTGGCGCGCATTTGCCCAACTTTCTGTTTGTTCTCTGGAAGTGTGAATGGAAATAATCGCTTTATACTGGCGCACGAGTGGCGTATAGGCCTCGATATAATCCTCAACAGAGGGGGCGATTAACTTCGGACGCAGCGATGAACCGCCGAGAAGACGGAGCATCTCCTCGGCGGTAATATCGACTTCTTCACGATAGCGTTTACCATCGATTTCGATTTGATAAGGGACAACTGTCACCGTGTTTTGTTTAGCGAATGCTGGTGACGGTAAACGCGCAGCACTATCAGTTAAGATATGAATATCGCTCATCACTCAATACTGATGATATATGGATATAGTGGCTGTCCGCCATTGACAATCTCAAACTCCAGATTGCCAAAGACAGGAGACAGCTGAGCGACTAAGTCTTGTGCTTGTTGAGCAGATACTTCGTTCCCATGATATAGCGTGACAAGCTCATAATCTTCTGCATGGGCTTTATGAAGCGTCTGCTTCACAACAGCTAACAGCTCATCACCCGAAGCAACCAACTTGCCATCTACCAGCCCAATAACCTGTCCTTCCGCGACCGTTACACGATCAAATTGAGCGTTACGGGTGGCGTAGGTAATATCAACACTGACCACTTCGGTGATGATTTCATTCATCGCCTCAACAATATCCTCAAAGGGGGCTACCCCTCGCATATCATTATAAACGAGCATAGCAGCAATGCCCTGTTGTATAGTGCGGTTAGCAACAACATGCACCTTCTTACCGCGTGCCAACGTCGCCGCTTGCTCAGCAGCCATGATGATATTTTTATTGTTGGGCAAGATGATAATTTCATCGTTCGGAAGCGAATCAATGGCAGCGAGGAAGTCTTCAGTGCTGGGGTTCATGGTTTGGCCACCAGCAATAATCCGAGCGGCATGCAGTTCTTTATCAAAAAGTTCGAAGAGGCCATCACCAGATACAACGGTGATTACAGCCACGCCATCCACTTCTTTCTGAACACCTGATTCTTGCTTCTGGCGGTTTTCCACATATCCCTGATATTGCAACTGCATATTCTCGACAACGACATCATCAATTTGGACGCCAAGTCCAATCGCATAGCTAAGAGGCTCACCAGGGTTATGAACGTGAACATGTACTTTTATCAGACGTTCATCACCCACAACGAGGGTTGACCACCCCATAGCGTCAATATCAGCGCGGATTTTGGCTACGTCCATATTCTCGCCGTGCATTAAGAATTGAACGTCGTAGCCATACCCTTCCTCATCTTCTGGCACTAATGCTTCTTCCCAATGATGACCATTTAAGTCATCCTTAGATAGCGTATCACCAAAAGAAACCTCTTCCCCATTGAGCATGCGTTGCATACCCTCAAGGATGGTCACTAAGCCCATGCCACCAGAATCCAAAACACCAGCCTCATGCAAAATGGGCAATAATTGAGGAGTGCGCTTCAAAGAAGCACGAGCAGCCTGAATCATAAAATCAAGGGCTTCACGTAGATTGAGGCCTTGCTGAGCTGCTTCTAGCGCCGCGTCTTTCGTCTCGCGGGCTACGGTTAAAATCGTCCCCTCAACAGGTTCAATAACCGCTTTATAGGCAGACTCTACAGCCGAGTTGCAGGCCTGCGCCATCAGCTCGGTATCAAAGAACTCATGCCCTCGCAAAGCAGAAGTGAAACCGCTGAGAATCTGAGATAGAATAACGCCGGAATTTCCACGTGCGCCCATTAGTGCGCCACGTGCGAGAGCTTCACCGACAATGCCAACATGTGCTTCATCCATATGCGCAATTTCGCCATAGGCTTTTTGCATGGTGAGCAGCATGTTCGTGCCCGTATCACCATCGGGAACGGGAAAAACGTTCATACGGTTGACTTGTTCAACATTACGCTCCAGCCATGCTAGTCCGGAAGCCATCAACCATTTGAACATATGACCATCACAAACCTGGTTTTTGATTTCAACGACCATGAGTTACATACCCCATATACACATGATTGCGCCGTAATAGTTCATAACACCGGACCAGCAAAAATGTTGCGCCGGTAGCCTTCTCCTTAATGCTCTGCTTCTTGTACGGCTATAGCAGCGCGCAAGGCATCGATGCCCTGCTTGACAGTGTGTTTGGCATTAAAAACCGCCGTGCCTGCGATGAGGACATCCGCCCCAGCGCGAACAGCAGCAAGCGCAGTTTCGGGCTTTATCCCGCCATCCACTTCAATACTAATCTGGCGTTCACCCTTTTCAATCATAGCGCGTAATTGGGTGATTTTTGGTAAAACCTCAGGAATAAAAGCCTGTCCGCCAAAGCCAGGGTTCACTGTCATGACAACGATAAAATCGAGAAATGGCAACACTTCACTCAGGGCAATGGCCGGCGTATGGGGGTTAATAGCCACACCAGCACGGCAACCAAGCTCATGAATCTGCTGTAATGTACGGTGTAAATGCGCACTTGCTTCTAGATGTACAGCAATGGCTGATGCGCCAGCATTAGCGAAAGCATGTAAATATCGCTCTGGCTCAACAATCATCAGATGTACATCAAGCGGCAAACCTGTTACACGATGCAACGCCTCGACAACTAGCGGGCCAAATGTAATGTTTGGCACAAAACGGCCATCCATGACATCAACATGCAGCAAATCAGCACCAGCGGCCTCGGCCTCGTGGGCTTGCTCACCCAACCGTGTCATATCAGCAGAAAGAATAGACGGCGCGAGTTGTATCGATCGATTCACAAGCAATACCTTAAGATAGGTTACCAATCGGCAGTTAATCTTACCGAGATATTGAGTAATCTGCAATTGTTCAAATGAAGTTGAACACACTGTCTAGAATAGAGGGCAAACCAAAAAGGAAAAAGGCCTTAAGTCCATTATTCACAACAGGATATACTTAAGAAGATGAATAAATCTTTAATTTCAAAAGGAGTTTGCGATGGAATATCGTCGTTTAGGGCGAGCAGGGATGAAAGTAAGCGCCATTTCCATTGGTGCGTGGCTAACTTATGGCGGCGATGTTGAGTATGAAAACGCAAAAGCGTGTTTACATACCGCTATAGAAAACGGCATTAATTTCATTGACGTAGCCGATGTTTATGCTCATGGCGAGGCGGAGAAAGTCGTCGGCAAAGTTATTAAAGACTATAACCGAACCGATTTAGTTATCAGCACCAAAGCCTTTTGGCCAATGAGCGATAACATCAATGATCGTGGCTTATCGCGGAAGCATATTATTGAATCTGTCGAAAAGTCCTTGCGGCGTTTTGATATAGATTATGTTGATATTTTCTTCTGCCACCGCCCCGACCCCGAAACCCCAATTGATGAAACCGTCCGTGCGATTGAGGACTTAATGCGGCAAGGGAAAATCCTCTATTGGGGCACCAGTATGTGGACTGCGGCCAATATCAATGATGCGGTTGCCGCAGCTTACCAATGGCACGCCTATCCACCAGTAACGGAACAACCTGTTTACAATATGCTCCAGCGTGACCAAGTAGAAGGTGAATTGGAAACAGCCGTGACCAATCATGGTATCGGGCTGGTTGTATGGAGTCCGCTGGCGCAAGGTGTGCTCACTGGCAAATACAATGACGGAATCCCTGAAGGCAGCCGTGCCGCCCAGCATGATTGGGTACGGGAACGCTTAGTTACTGAAGAAAATATTGCTAAAGCGCGCAAAATCACAGAGTTAGCCAAAGAAATGGGCACAACACCAGCGCGTTTGGCCTTAGCATGGGCAATGAAGCACCCCAATGTGAGCAGTGTTATTACTGGCGCATCGCGTCCAGAACAGGTTACGGAAAATCTGGGGGCACTGGAGGTTACGATTACAGGCGAAATCGAGCAGCGTATCGAAGATATTCTGCAAAACCGCCCAGAGGGTAGCCATCGTTAATTAGAAACATTCAAACAAAAACGGGCGTTCCCATAAAAGAGCGCCCGTTTGTCTTCTTCTACTATTGATGCCCAAGCACTCTTCGCGGTTGGTACGGCTCTTCAAGTAATGCTATTTCTTCATCAGAAAGTTCAATCTCTACAGCAGCAACTGCTTGCTCTAGTTGGTACATTTTACTAGTGCAAATAATCGGGCTTGTGACTCCAGGCTTATGTAAAAGCCACGCCAGCGCAATTTGGGCAGGCGCAACACCTTTGGCTTGGGCTAATTGCTTCACGCGGTCGACAATTTCCCAATCAGCATCAGAGTAATACATTTCATGGGCATAATTATCGCTTCGGGAACGCGGTGTTTCTCCACCTTTATCACGAGTACGGTTACCAGCTAAGAAACCACGCGCCAAAGGGCTCCATGGGATAACAGCAACCC
>DAOTWU010000122.1:0-7338 GCA_034435735.1 Anaerolineae bacterium
ATCCCCGCGTGCGCGCCGCCATGGTTTCTGCCGATTTCAAACTGCGCACCTAGTCCGAAGCCGCTCCCTCTAGCGCCAACTGGTCAACATCAATGCCGGCAGCTTTGGCGCGGGCGATAATGCTCATGGCTGCGCGAATCATCGGCATATCCACCATACGCCCCTCATATTCGAATACGCCGCGCCCTGCCTGTTGGTGGGCGTCATGGGCGGCTATCAAGCGTTTGGCAGCGATAATCTCTTCCATATCTGGCGTGAACACGCTTTGAATGGGCGCGACCTGCTTAGGATGGATGGCTAGCTTGCCGGTATAACCCATATCCAGCGCGGCCTGTGTCTCTGTGATGAGGCGTTGTTCTGCTTCCGGCGATTTGAGGTCAACGAACACCGTATCAATCGCCTGCAGGCCAAAAGCCTTGGCATGAATGACCACCGCACTACGGGCATAAAAAACTTCCCAGCCTTCTACCGTGCGCTTTGCCCCAATATCGCCCGCCAAATCCTCCGCCCCAAAGATAATCGCATCGAGGCGCGGGTCTGCCGCCGCGATTTGCGCCAGATTGACAATCCCCTTAGCCGTCTCAACAATTGCCAGCAGCTTGATGCTATTGCGTGGCCAATCATGGCGGTCTTCTGCGGCTGCTAGCAGCATAGAGACGTGTTGTATTTGGTCGGCATCTTCTACTTTGGGGAGTACATAACCATCGGGGCGGGCGTCTACTGTGGCGGCGATGTCATCGGCATAGAGCCAGCCGGGGATGACCATATTGGTACGTACCAGCCGTTCGCTATTGCCAAAATCTACCTCGCGCAAGGCAGCCGCCACCGATTCGCGGGCAGCTACTTTATTATTGAGGGCTACCCCGTCCTCAAGGTCCATGATAATGCTATCCACATCCAGCCCCGCGCCCTTCTCAATTTTGCGCCGAGAGTCGCCGGGCATGAATAGCAAAGCGCGCCGAATGCGCTTATTCGGTAAGGTTGTCATTGTTTTGTTACCTCCTGCCACTTCTATTGAAACACTGTTTTGCCCGCCCGTCCAAACGTTTTGTATATTCTGTCCTGTGCTGTGGCAGGAGGTGGGCTTTGCTATGGGCGTTGTGTCAGTATGCGAGTAATTTGCTCAATATGCACGACATCATGATGCCCTACTTGCATCAGCGCATCCAACATGGTGAAATGCCCGCGCTCTGGATGTACCCCTGCTTTTTGCCAAGCGTCTTCATCTAACTGGTTGAAAAAGGCGATGAACGCCTGTCGTGATTGGGCTAATTCCTCATAAACTTCTCGCAGGTCTTGCTCATTGTAACGCGCATCAATCGCCATTTGCTCGTGGTCATAGGCAGGAAGTTGCGGATAATCTTCCGCCAGCATCATGCGGGCGCGCTCGTGAAAAATGCGGTCAAAATCGCGCAAGTGACAGAGCACCTCTAGCACTGTCCAGCCATCTGCCCCATCGCGGTAGGTGGTGGCGTCCTCTTGAGAAACGCTGTGTAAAACGTTTTTCAGTATAGCTAATGTCAATTCCATCAGGGCGATATGGCGCTCTCTAATCGCTGCTTCCATCTTTATGCTCTTCCTTATATATAGGGGGGACGCAAACACACTCTTTATTTAGATGTATTTCCCCGCCAAAAGTTACATGATTGCCAAAACTAGTGATATTTTTCACGAAAGTGTCATTTTGGGATATGACATTCTCATGACATTAGCCACTGCCGCCAGATTGTACCTTGTTTCACAATATAAGTGTAAAAGCATATTCGGATAGGCGGATATGCTCATAAACGAAGTGAGGAATAAATGGTGATGGATCGGAAACTGCGCGAAGAACTGGTACAGATGCATGTTGGCATTTGTGGTGCGCTAGCAGACCAGAACCGAATTTTGATACTTACCGCGCTGGCTGATGGCCCTTGTTATGTCAATGAGCTGGTGGAATCGCTCGGCATGCCGCAATCGACTGTCTCGCGGCATCTGAAAGTCCTACGGGAGCGCGGTTTAGTCTATGCAGAGCGCGAAGGCCAATATGTCCGCTATCGCTTGGCGGATGATCGCGTTATTCAAGCGCTCGATTTATTACGGGCGGTGATGCAGGACATTCTACGCGAAAAGGTCGCGTTGGCGCATTCGTTTGAACATGATTATGCAGGGAGCAACTCGCAGGAGGAACAATCGTGAAGACTTTGCTCATTCTAGGTGGTGGTACTGGCGGCACGATGGTCGCCAACCGCATGCACGAACTGCTAGATAGTAGCCAATGGCGCATTATCGTTGTAGACCGCGACGAGATGCACTATTACCAACCGGGCTTTTTGTTCATCCCCTTCGGCGTCTATAAACCGCACGAAGTTGTCCGCCCTAAGCGCAACTTTTTGCCCTCAGATGTCGAGGTGGTGTTCTCCGATATTGAACTGATAGAGCCGGATAAAAATCAGGTGCGGCTGGCAAAAGATAATCGCGTTATCCAGTACGATTATCTGGTGATTGCCACCGGCAGCCACATCCGCCCCGATGAAATTGAAGGGATGCTTGATGGCGGCGGTTGGCAGAAGAATATCTACGATTTTTACACGCTGGAAGGCGCGACGAAACTCTCTGAATTTTTGCGCACATGGGAAGGTGGGCGTTTGGTGCTCAACGTGGCCGAGATGCCCATTAAATGCCCGGTTGCGCCGCTGGAGTTCGTCTTCTTGGCGGATTGGTTCTTCCATGAGCGCGGCATCCGCGACAAAGTCGAAATTGTCTACAGCACGCCACTTTCTGGCGCGTTCACTAAGCCGCGCGCAACCGCCGTGCTGGGCGATTTACTATCGCGCAAAGGCATTGACCTTGTCGCCGATTTCAATATCAGCGAAGTAGATAACAGCAAACAGGTTATCAAAGCGTGGGATGGCCGAGAAATCCCCTATGACCTGCTGGTGAGCATTCCCACCAATATGGGCGCGGAGGTCATCGAACGCAGCGAAATGGGCGATGATTTGAACTTTGTGCCGGTAGATAAGCATACGCTGCAATCAACCCAATGGGAAAATGTGTGGATTATTGGCGATGCGGGTAATGTCCCAGCCTCTAAAGCCGGGTCGGTAGCGCACTTTATGTTGGATGTGGTCGTGGAGAACATTTTGCGGCATATCGATGGTTTGCCTCCGCGCCCAGATTTTGACGGCCACGCCAATTGCTTCATCGAGACCGGCTTCGATAAAGCGGTGCTCATCGATTTCAATTACGAAACCGAGCCGCTACCCGGTAAATACCCGCTGCCCGGCATTGGCCCGCTTTCACTCTTGAAAGAGACGCACGCCAACCACTGGGGCAAACTGGCCTTCCGCTGGCTATATTGGAACGTCCTGCTCAAAGGTGGCGAAATCCCCGTCTCATCGCAGATGCAAATGGCCGGCAAGTGGGCTAGCTAGGAACGGAGGTGCGCCCATGAGCGCCGAACTGACCGAACTCAATGCAAAGCTAGATTATCTCATCGAACAGGTAGACGCCCAACGCCAGCGCCAGGCGATGCTTGAAGAACTGTGGCGCGATATGCAGCCCGTCATCCGCGATGCTTCTGATATTGCGGTGCAGGAGTTGGCGGAAGTAGATGGCGCGTTCCGCATGGAAGACCTCGTCGCACTGATGAAAGCCTTCCTGCGCAATACCCGTATCTTCGTCAAGCTGGTAGAGCAGATGGAAGCGCTGATGGACTTGATGCCAGATGTCAGCCGCATTATGACGCCCGCTATGGATCAAATGGTAGAGCAGTTGGCGCTGTTAGAAGAGAAGGGCTTCTTCAAATTCGCTAACGGGATGCTGTACATCGCCGATCAAGTTCTGAGCGCCTTTGATGAAGAAGATGTGCGGGCGCTTGGCGATAACATCGTCACCATTCTGACGACGGTGCGCAATATGACCCAACCCGAAGTGATGGCACTAGCCAACCGCGCCATTGAAAGCGTCGAGGCGCCGGTTGAGGAAGATGTTTCTGTGTGGCGGCTGATGCGCGAAATGCGTGACCCCGCCACCCGTAAAGGCATGGCGCGCATGTTGCAAATGCTCAAAGCGCTCGGTGAGCAGGAGACACTGGGCACGAATTAGACCATAAACGCCGCTCTGCGGTGTGAATATACAGACCGTATCAATAACCAATATGGAGGATAAGTAACCATGACCACAGCTGAACTTCTCGCAGGTATCGAATTTGATAAAGATGGCTATATGGTGGATGCCAATGCTTGGACGCCAGAAATCGCTGAAGCGCTGGCCGCGCAAGAGGGCATTACCCTGACAGACCGCCATTGGGTGGTGATTAACTTCGCCCGTCAGGAATATGCCGCCAATGGCGACGCCCCCACCATCCGCCGCATTACCAAGCGGACAGATGTCTCCACCAAAGAGCTATACCAGCTCTTCCCCGATGGCCCCGCCAAGCAAGCCGCGCGCATTGCCGGCCTGCCCAAGCCCACCGGCTGCATTTAAGCCGTGCTGTTGAGTGCCAAAAGGAGCATGAATCATGACCGCTACCGCTACTGCTGAACAAAATCACGAAGTGAAAGCCAAGAAGCAAAAGCGTAAACTTTGCATCATCGCCAGTAAAGGCTCGTTGGATATGGCCTATCCGCCCCTGATTTTGGCCAATGCCGCCCGTATGAGTGGCATCGAAGTACACATTTTCTTCACCTTCTGGGGGCTGGACATCATCAATAAGAAGAAGATTGACCATCTCCATGTAACGCCGGTTGGCAACCCAAGCATGCCTGTGCCACAACTGCTGGGTGTGTTGCCGGGGATGGCTGCCCTCAGCACGGCCATGATGCAAAAGCAAATCGAGAAGCTGGACTTCCCACCGGTGAGCGAATTCATCGAAATCCTCATGGATAGCGGCGCCCATATCTATGCCTGCAAGATGGCGATGGATATGATGGGCCTCACAGAGGATGACATCGTGGACGGCGCGGAGGTGTTAGGCGCAATGGAGTTCCTCGAAATTGCTGAGGATGCTCAGATACTCTTCGTCTAGAGGGCACACTGCCCTGTGCGCTCTAATGCGCCAAACTCCTCATGTCTTTGGGGCGTCGGTAATCCGGCGCCCCTTTTTCTGTTGCACAGATTTCGATATTAAATAAAATATGAAATAACGAAATCTCTAATAATGAAAGGGGCTAGAGGTGAGAAAAATACGCATAAGCGCAATTCTATTGATGGTAATCTTAGGCGCGTTGGTGGTTTTCGTTGCTGTTGTGAACTTACAAAGCAATTCAAACAATAATCCCACGGAAGCTCAAACCGCATCAACCGTGTACCCACCTTATCTCTATAATGGGGAGCTGATTTCTGCATCGGAATATCTGGAGCTGGTGACACAAGATGCGATTGCTGGTTGCACGATGATTCCTAATGCTTCTACCTATCAAGGTGGGGTGGATACTACACGCCCGCTCTACGCTTGTTTTGATACTGAAGAGGCTTTAGCGGCTTATATGGCCACAACTGCTCCAGAATGGGATCGCCTTGCCACAGAATACCCCCAATCTCCACCGCCAGAAGTGCAAACTCTTGATGCTAGCCATACCGATGAATCAGAATAGTTTTTAGGGAGAGAGTAATGTTGGATACCAATTGGTGTAATCCGGCGCCCCTTTTTCTGTTGCTCATCATCTTTTAATCCCTATACGGCAACAATCTCACTTTTTCTCCGTATATATAGATAGTGGCTTTGGTTAAATGTGACCATTAGCGCTAAAATGCTAGTGACCATTCAACGAAATTTAATTAGAGGAATGGCGAAAGGAATTTTTTACCATGATTGCACCGGAAACTGCAAAACAGGTGCTGGCTGAGGCGTTGCGCACTGGCGGCGACCTCGCTGAAATATATGTTGAAGACCGTACTTCTTTATCATTGGGGCTAGATGATGGCCGTTTAGAAAATGCCGTGCGTGGCGCAGACCGCGGCGCAGGCATTCGGGTATTTTTTGGCAATCTCGTCACTTATGCCTATACCGATGACCTGAGCGAGGCCAGCTTGCTAGAAGCCGCCCGCGTGGCCGCCGCAGCCGCGAAGGGGAGCAACACGCCGCAGGTTATGGACCTCACCCAGCGTAAAAGCCCGCTAGAGTTCCCCATTCTCAAGCCCTTTGATTCTTTAAGCATTCGTGAAAAAGCGGAACTATTGCAAAAAATGGACGCTGCCGCCCGCGACTATCACGACGCTGTTGTGCAGGTGACTGTGGCCTATAACGAAGTGCAGCGCCGTGTTTGGATTTATAACAGCGATGGCCTGTATGTCGAAGATGACCGCAATTTTGTTGAGGTGCGCGGCGGTGTGATTGCCCAACGTGGCGACGTGCTCCAGCGTGTGGGCGAGGGCTTTGGCGCACAAAGTGGTTTAGAATTGCTTGATGGCAAAGATGTTGAGGCGCATATGCGCAACCTCGCCGATAGTGCCGTCCGTATGCTAGACGCCCGTCCCTGCCCTGCTGGCGAGATGACCGTTGTCATGTGTAACGGTTGGGGTGGTGTGCTCTTCCACGAAGCTTGTGGCCACCAGATGGAAGCCGATTTCATCACTAAAGGCACATCCGCTTATGCAGGTAAGGTTGGCCAACAGGTGGCCGCCCCCATCATCACCGCGCTTGATGATGCCACTATTCCAGGGCGTCGCGGTTCGTTCCGTTTTGATGATGAGGGCGTAGAGGCACAGCGCACGGTTCTAATTGAAAATGGCGTGCTCGTAGACTACATGTGGGATTTGGTGGAAGCCCGTCGCGCTGGTCGAGAGAGCACCGGCAATGGCCGCCGCCAGAGTTTCCGCCACTTGCCCATGCCGCGCATGACCAACACCTTCATTGATAAGGGCGACACCGACCCCGAAGACATCATCGCCGACACTAAACAGGGCATCTATATCAAGCGTATGGCCGGCGGACAGGCCGATATTGCCCGTGGCGATTTTGTGTTCAACGCCACCGAAGCCTATCTCATCGAAAATGGCAAACTCACCGCGCCGGTGCGGGGGGCTACGGTCATGGGTAATGGGCCAAAAGTGCTCATGGAAGTGGATGCTATCGGCAACGATTTAGCGCTTGACCCCGGTCAAGGTATGTGTGGTAAAGGGCAATGGGCGCGGGTGAGCGTTGGCCAGCCGACCATTCGCCTGCCTAAAGTGATGGTTGGCGGCACAGATGAGCCTGCCGGCGGCGTGATGGCCGTTTAGGTGATGGGGAGCATATATCATGAGCAAATATCTCGATTTAGCTAAACGTGTGGTAGAGGCCGCTGCGGCGCCCGGGCGCGATGTTGAAGTGTATATCAGCCGTGACCGCGAGTTGACGATTCAGATGAGCCG
>DAOTWU010000123.1:0-6320 GCA_034435735.1 Anaerolineae bacterium
GAAGCTTGCGTTACTTCAAAGTCGCGGGGATTAACCCCGAAGTCATGGAACACATCGCCCATCTTCCCCAAGGAAAGGGGCTTATTGGCGCAATTATGAACGAGCGCCGTACGCTATTGATTAAGGACATACACAAGGACCCACGCTCTGCTGGTTTTCCCAAACATCACCCATTTATGAACACATTTCTGGGGGTGCCGATTCAAATCGGTGAGCAGCTATTTGGGATGTTCTATCTATGCGATAAAGAAAATGGCGAGTTCTTCAACGAAGAAGACCAGTGGCTAGTTGAAACAATGGCAGGCTACGCCGCACTTGCTATTGCTGGCGCTGAACTTCGTGTACAACAAAGCCGCCTCAAATTGTTGGAAGAACGCGAGCGCATAGCAATGGAGTTACATGATGGCATTATCCAATCCTTATATGCACTGGGTATGCACATCGATTTATTACGCACCGAAAATAAGCCCATAGACGGCGAGCAGCTCACGCCTGTAATCATTGGCCTAAATGAAGTCATTGAAGACATTCGGCGTTATATCCTCAATTTGCGGCAGCAGCCCAACCGTCAAAAATCCATTCGTGAATGTCTAGTGGAAATGGTGGAACGCTTACATGTTTCTGGCAAAATCCAAATTATGGTAGATGCGCCAGAGATAACGCCCCCATTCACACCAGCGACATTTGAAGCAATTTGTTTGATTATCAATGAAGCTGTGAGCAATGCAGTCCGTCATGCGGAAGCATCTCAGATTCAAGTTCATGCACAACTAGTCGATGGCCATTTCAATGTATGTATTGAAGACAATGGCAAAGGCTTTGATATGGGAGCTATACCTAATACTGATGGGTTAGGGCTTCGCAATATTCACCAGCGTACTCGGTTATATGGTGGCGAGGTGAAGATAGATACAGCACCAGAAAAGGGCACAAAAGTCTATCTAACAATACCTACGTGACATCCATCATATAGTAATAGGTATCATCATACTACTAATAACGCCCAATCCCTCAGTATAGTGGAAGTATCAAATGCCGCATTTACGGAGGAATTAAAGATGTTGGGCGATATCACAGTCAAGGAATGGATGTCCACGCCGGTTATTACTGTAACACCGGACACACCTATCAGCGATGCGCATAAGCTGATGAAAGAAAAGGGCATACGGCGCTTACCAGTGGTGGAAGAAGAACGTTTAGTAGGGATTGTGACCATTGGCGATATTCGTGAGGCCAGCCCATCAGACGCCACCACATTGAGCATTTGGGAACTGAACTACCTTTGGGCGCAACTCACTGTTGGCAAGGTCATGACCAAGAAAGTCTATACCGTTTCACCAGATACCCCCATTGCTGATGCCGCTAAACTGATGCTAGATAGTAAAGTGAGCGGTTTACCCGTAGTGGATGGAAATAAGCTGGTTGGCATGCTGACGGAATCTGACATTTTCCGTATGGTAGTTCAAGAAGCACATCAAGCGAGCGCTTCATAAAGCGCAATAAGTTTTTGAGCAGGAAACGATGGGCGACCGTTTTGGATTATTAGGACAAGGGCGCTGGATACTCAATTCAAACACGGATGGAGACCAGCCTACGCGAAAAGGGATACCGAAGATGTATGTGGCCGACATCATGACGGAAAACCCAGTGACCATACGCCTTGATGGCACATTGCGTGAAGCATTGGAAAAAATGGATATGGTCGGCTGCCATCATCTACCGGTATTGAGCATTGATGGGCATCTTGTAGGTGTGCTCAGCGAGCGCGACTGCCGCCGCACTCATCACTCTCCTACGGAAATGCATGAGCGCAACCAAGAAGATGAACTAGCACTCAACTTGCCAGTACGCCGCATCATGACCCCAGCGCCGATTATCATTGAGCCACATGCGCCTGCAGAAGAGGCCGCCCGTTTAATGCTGGTCAACCATATCGGATGCTTACCGGTTATGCGTGCAGAGACGCTCATTGGCATTGTCACCCGCTCCGATATCTTGATGGCATTCATGAACTTGCAGCGTATTGCCAATGGGACACCTAAAACAAATCAGTAGCTTTAAGCGCTACGCATATGAACAAACTAACCGCCTGAATAGGCGGTTTTTTAATTTTACGAAGTGATTCTAAACTTATCGGCTATTTGAAGGAGAAACCTAAGAGAGTATGATGCGTATAGTGTGTGTAAATACACAGTGATAAACATTCAAGGAGTCAACCAAGATGGCCAATAGTCACGGGGTTATTGATGCCCGCCAAGTCACCAAGAAATTACGCCTAGGCAAATTAGAAATTGCGGCGTTACGTGGGGTAGATATGTGCATTGAAGCTGGAGAAATGGTGAGCATTGTAGGGCCTTCCGGCAGCGGCAAAAGCACCTTACTAGGTATTATCGGCGGGCTGGATACACCAACAAGCGGCGAAGTCTACATCGATGGTGTAGAAATTAGCCGATTGGGGGAAGATAAGCTCACAGAGATACGGAATGAGAAGATTGGGTTTATTTTCCAATTTTTCAATCTAATCCCAACATTAACTGCACTAGAAAATGTTGCATTGCCGATAGAATTTGCCAATCAACGCCGCTATAACCCGAAAAAACGTGCCAAAGAACTCTTGGAGCAACTTGGACTAGGCGACCGTCTAAACCACCGTCCCTCAGAGCTTTCTGGTGGGCAACAGCAGCGTGTGGCTATTGCGCGGGCGCTCGCCAATAACCCGCCGCTACTTCTAGCAGACGAACCCACCGGCAATTTAGATAGTGAATCTGGCGCTATGGTCATGGAAACTTTGCATCAAATCCGCCAAGAGAACGGCACAACCATTGTTTTAGTCACCCATGACCCCGGCCTTGCTAAGCAAGCAGACCGCATTTTAACCCTCATCGATGGGCGTATTGAGCAAGAATCACTGCCTGAAAAACTGGCCATTGGCTGACGCTGTTGGCACAGTGTGCTAAAATTTGTATACCACATTAAAAGCACAGGATAGGTATTATGCGGGCAGATTTTGCACTGGATTATGATGTTGTTAGCGTGGCGCGTGCCCAAAAGCTCTATCTAATGGCCCGTCTAGAAGCCGATGAAGCGCCAGAAGACCGCCAACGTCGACCACTCAATTTAAGTTTGGTGATTGATCGCAGCGGCTCGATGGCGGGCACTAAAATCGATTATACGCGGCAGGCTGCTCAATTTCTGGTGCAAAATTTAGGCGTGCATGACATACTGTCGGTTGTGCTCTATAGCGATTTTGTTGAAATTTTACAGCAGCCTACTCCAGTACGCCAAAAAGACCATCTGATTCAAAAGCTCAGCCAGATACAAGCGATGGGTACGACCAATCTAAGTGGTGGCTGGCTTGAGGGGTGCAAATTAGTTGCAGAGAACCTCGATGCTCAATATCTCAATCGCGTTATCCTCATGAGTGATGGACGGGCAAACCGCGGGGTGATTGACCCCACAAAACTTGTCAATATGGTGGGGCAGAAGTATGGCGAAGGCATCAGCACAACCACAATGGGCTTGGGCGATGACTTCAATGAAGATTTAATGATGGCGATGGCGAATGCTGGGGGTGGCGCATTTTACTTTATCGAAAGCCCTGAAGTTACACCGCTCATCTTTCAAGAAGAGCTGCAAGGGTTATTAAATGTTGTTGGCCAAAATCTAACTATCAGTATTCAAGCCACAGCGCAAGTCTCTGCTATACACCAGTTAAATGCCTACCCCGCAGAGGAAAGCGGCAATCATGCGACTTATCGCCTGGGCGATATTTTTAGCGATGAAGTCAAAACCCTTATATTGGAGCTAGATATACCTGCAATGCAGCAGCTTGGCGAGCAACAAATTGCAACGTTGCGGTTTGAATATGATGAACTATTGCCAGATGGCAGCATTCACCGTGTACATGAGCTTCCTGTTATGGTCAATGTGCAACCTGACGAAGCCCTGCCACCAACTGTGAATAGCCAGATGAGACAATCCGTGTTTCTGCTTAAAGCTGCGCAAGCACGCCAGGCCGCGGTAGAAGCAGCGGACAATGGCGACTATGAACAAGCAGCATCGCTTTTGGAAGCTGTAGCAGAAGAACTGCGCGACGCCGCAAAAGAAGATGAGGTGCTACGAGATGAGCTAAACGCTTTAGAAGCGCAAATCACTAAATTCCGTAGCGGCCATTTTCAAGATGAACACCAGCGCAAATTGCTAAAATCCCAAGCGTTTTATACAATGACAAGCCGTCACGAAGAAACCGTGATGATACGCACCAGAGAATTGGAACGCGAACAAGCCCAACAACCATCTGATATACGAGCAACCATCGAAACAGAAAATACATCGCAGCTTATGAATGCAGTAAACATCGAACGACGCCCCGGCATCACACCAACGCAAGTCACATGGCGCAGCCATACATTTGACCTAAAAGGCGACATTATTCGCATTGGTCGTTCACACCATAATGAGATAGTTATCCAAGCGCGGGGGGTGTCGCGATTCCATTGCCACATCCGCCGTGAAGGACAGCACTTGCTGCTAGAAGATTTGGGGAGCACAAATGGCACATGGATTAACGGTCAGCCTATTCAGGCTCCACACACTTTAAGCATTGGTGATGAGGTTTGGCTCAGTGGGGAGAAGTTACTCTTCCATGACCATCCTCAGCAATCTCAAAGTTAGCTTTATTTTATCTAAGTTCAGAGGGTTAAATGATGTCCGATTATGAAACCTATCCCGTCACTGTGGCAGGGGTAAAACGTAACCTGCGCCTATTTGAAATCAAGCCCGGTATCCGTATCGCTATTCTGAATATTCTTGGCGATACAGAATTTGTTACCGCAGTCAGCAAGGAATTGGCTAAACGGATTGCACCACTAAACCCAGAAGTTCTGGTCACCGCAGAGGCGAAAAGCATCCCGTTAGCACATGCGCTAAGCTACGAGATGAACAACTTGCCCTATGTTGTGTTACGCAAGAGCTATAAGCCATATATGGGCGATGCGCTACGCTCGGAAACATTGAGCATCACAACTGGCGCTCCCCAAACGCTATTTCTGGATGAAAAAGATAGAGCATTAGTTCGCGGTAAGCGTACCATCATTTTGGACGATGTTATCTCCACAGGCAGCACCTTACAGGGCATGCGGCTCATCATGCAAAAAGCGGGAGCGGATGTTGTTGGTGAAGCTGCGGTTTTCACAGAAGGCGACCGCGCCAAATGGCACGATATTATTGCACTGGGTCATTTACCTGTTTGGATAGATGAAAAACCTGATAGTGGAGAATAATGCAACGAGGGGCTACAAAAGCCCCTCTTCTGTTATAGCTATAGCTTTTCGATGACCAAAAGGTGAGATAATCCCCATGTATTCAGAGGGGTTGGCTCAAACTTATAAAGCAGGTCACGAATAATCTGGGCTGGCTTGCCCACACGGGCAATGATATTGTCATATCCCCCATAAATACGAGAATGATGCACCACGCGCACCGGCTGCCCTTTTAATAAACGTAAAAGGCTGCGCTTGGTATAAGCACGCACATGTGGCGCCAAACGGTTACGCAAAGCATCGGGGAAATAGTTGATAAAGGGCGTATTGCCAAAATGGTATTCTCCGCGCCAGTAATGGCCATGCGTTTCAAAGGGATACCAACGATTTGGGCAAAAAATGACTGCACGCCCACCAGTTTTCAAAACCCGTACCATCTCCTGCATGGCGATGCGATCATCCGCCACATGTTCAATAACCTCATGAGACAAAACTGTATCAAAATAGGCCGACGGATACGGCAGGGCTTCTGCCGCAGCAACAACCGCATGGGGAATTTCTTCACGTGCTTCGATAACACGCTCTAGCTCAATATCAAACAACTCAACGTGTGGGGTATAGCGGCGGCGGATTTGGGAAGCATACATCCCTATACCCCCACCGGCTTCCAGAACGCGCGCATTCTCCAAACGCGCCCAACGTGCCAGCATTTGCAAACGCCGCTCTTGCCCAGCGCGCCAAACATAACTCGGTTCTCCACGTAATGCAGCTAAGTCAGAATGGGTCATACTGCCATCCACTATGTTCACCATACTTTATGCGCACAGCATCATAACGCGAGAAAAGCATGGTTGCGATAGCGAATTTAGGGGCGTTCCACATCACGCAGCACTTTTTCACGTAATTTGGTGAGGGGAATAGGACCAGTATCGGTAACAGAACGACGCACCTCGCCCAAGGGGATGGTAACAGTGATAATTGTGCCGCGCCCAACGGCGCTTTGAATATCTAACGTGCCGTCCAATAATTCTGCGCGCTCTCGCATATTGACCATACCGA
>DAOTWU010000124.1:0-3867 GCA_034435735.1 Anaerolineae bacterium
CCCCAGCAATTTTGGGCAGAACAGAGTTTAACGCGAGTTCAATGGTTGCCCTATAGCTACTGGGTTGTAGAGCCGTTTAATGGGGAATATATCCACATTGATAGCAATGGATTGCGTTATACCCCCTCATATGTCCCTGACGGGGCAGATGCATTGAAAATAGGCATCTTCGGCGGCTCAACCGTATGGGGAGAAGGTGCCCGTGATGCTTATACAATCGCTGGGCATATAGCACGCCTGTTGGCCGAAAATGGCACTCCGCAACAAGTTATCAATTATGGACAAACCGGTTATGTCAGTACGCAGGATATGATTTTATTTCAGATGCAACTAGCACAAGGACAAGCGCCAGACATTGCCGTTTTTTATCAAGGCTTTAACGATGTACTTTCGGCATATAGACAGGAACGAGCAGGACTGGCTTACCAAGAAGTCAATCGTATTGTTGACGTAGAAGCGGGGCGACTATTGCGGCAGGGGCAGCCAGTATTAATCCCGCCAGCTGCATCTTTGGATGCTTATGATTGGTCACTCATCACTACAGCAGGGGCAGATGCTGAATCAATTGCTGAACGTTATTTCGCCAATTTGCAAATGATAGAAGCAGTCGCGGAAGCATTTGATGTAGAAGTTATTTTTGTATGGCAACCCTCGCTATATAGCAAAACTAGCTTAACGCCAGTTGAAGCGAGCATTATCGAAGAACTTGACAACAACATGCCTGGTTTTATCGAGCTATTTCAGCAGGTTGATGCACTAGTACGTGAGCGGGTTGCTGAAGCAGAACTAGACAACGTGCTCATCATCAGCGATTTATTCGCCGAAGATGAGCGCCAAATATTTTATGATTTAATCCACATCACAGAAGTTGGTAATTACGAAGTGGCACAGGCAATTTTGCCCATGCTGCTATCGCACATTTCTAAAGATTAGTTATTTAAGAGGCATAAGATGGTCGCTACAAACTCAACGGCGAGTTTCGCCAATCCCTTTACCGAAGAACATGAGATGTTCCGCAAGGCAGTAAGAAGCTTTGTGGAAAAAGAGATTAACCCCTATGTTGATGAATGGGAAGAAGCAGGAGAAGCCCCACTTCATGACCTCATCAAGAAAATGGGTGAGCTGGGTTTTTTAGGGCTGGGCTATCCAGAAGAATATGGTGGCATGGAAGCCGACATCTGGTTTACTGTCGTGTTAGCTGAAGAGCTGGGGCGGGCAAACTGTGGCGGCGTGCCAATGGCGTTACTGGTTCATACCGATATGGCGACGCCAGCATTGGCTAAATATGGTTCTCATGAGTTAAAGCAACGCTTTTTAGCGCCCGCTATCGCAGGAGATATGCTGGCGGCTATTGCGGTAACAGAACCTGATGCTGGCTCTGATGTGGCGCGCATTCGAACGCGGGCAGTCCGTGATGGTGACCATTACATCATTAACGGCTCGAAAATGTATATTACCAATGGCACACAGGCTGATTGGGTGTGTTTGTTAGCACGGACGGAAGACGGTGCGGACTATCAAGGGATGTCGCTCATCATTGTGCCAACGGATACACCTGGGTTCAATGTCAGCCGCAAGTTGAAAAAGATGGGCAATCACTCCAGTGACACCGCTGTATTGGCCTTCGAAGATGTCCGTGTACCGGTAGAAAACCGCATCGGCGAGGAAGGCATGGGCTTCTATATGCAAATGGAGCAGTTTCAAGTAGAGCGGCTTGTTGGCGCATTAAGCGCAATTAGTGGCATGGAGAACGCTGTTTACCAGACCATTCGCTATACACAAGAGCGCAAGGCCTTCAACAAACCATTGATTGCCAACCAATGGATACAATTTAAGCTCGCAGAATTGCTCGCCGAAATTGAAGCGCTGAGACGGCTAAGCTATCACTGTGCGGCGCTCATCGCCGATGGCGCAGATCAAATGCACATCACGAAAATCACATCAATGGCCAAGTTAAAAGCAGGACGTTTGGCGAGAGAAGTGGGCGACACCTGTTTACAATTCTATGGCGGTATGGGCTACATGGAAGAAACGCCCATTTCACGCTATTACCGCGATTCCCGTTTGCTAAGCATTGGCGGCGGCGCTGATGAAATCATGCTCGGCATCATCGCCAAATTAGAGAATATGAACCCCCGTTAAGCACCATGACATATAGAATTGGTTCTGCAGAAGGTTTTTACGGGGATAACGTGCTCAATGCTCTGCCTATGATTGAGGGAGGGCATGTTGACGTTATCTGTTTTGAGGCGTTGGCAGAGCTAACGCTAGCCATTCTACAGAAAGACCGCATGAAAGACCCTTCACGCGGATATACTTTTGACATTGAAATTATCGCGGCAAAAGTGCTCCCTAAGGCATTTGAGCGTGGTATACCCCTTATCACAAACGGGGGCGGCTTAAATCCGCAAGGTGCAGGGCAAAAAGTGCGAGAAATCGCCGAAAAAGCGGGATTGCAAGGCTTAAAAATAGCGGTCATCAGCGGCGATAATATGCTAGACCGCCTACAAGAACTACAAGAAGCTGGGGAGGAACTCGCTAATTTAGATACTGGCGAAAAACTGGCGGATACACCCAACCAATTTTGGGTAACGGCTAATGCTTATATGGGCGCGATGCCCATTGTGGAAGCTTTACAAAATGGCGCGCACATAGTCATTACTGGCCGCGTGGCTGACCCCTGTTTGTACTTAGCACCGCTCATCGCCCACTATAACTGGGCATGGGATGACTGGAATCGACTTGCATCGGGTATAGTTGTCGGGCATTTACTAGAGTGTACCGGGCAAGTCGTCGGCGGGAATAGTTTGGCCATGATTGACCAAATTGAAGGCGCAGATATGTTGCATCTGGGTTATCCCATCGCTGAAGTAGAGGAAAATGGGCAATTCGTCATCACGAAAGTGCCCAACACGCCTGGATGTGTCACCACAGAAACGGTCAAAGAGCAACTACTTTACGAAGTACATGACCCAGCTCACTATATAACACCAGATGTGGTGGCAGATTTTACAACGCTGCAATTGCAGCAAGTTGGCGATAATCGGGTGCAGGTAACAGGCGTAACGGGCAAGCCAAAACCGCCTACACTCAAGCTCAACATCAATCGACTAGAGGGCTATACCCGCGAATTGATTTACACCCTTGGCTGGCCGCAAGCATGGCGCAAATTTGAACAAATGAAAGCAATGTTATCTGGTGTGTTTGAAGAATATGGCATTACCCGATATGACTATAGTTTTTTGGGTTTGAATAGTTTGTATAGCTCGATAGCGGAACTACCAAATGACCCATTAGAGCTAATTGTGCGTGTAGTATTTGCGGCGCAGGATGAGGGCACGCTGAAGGCAGTCGTGCGACGATTGATGAATGCAGGGCTGAGCGGGCCAGCAGGCGCATCTATCTCTGGCACAACAATAGGCGGACGAGCGCGCCCGATAGTGGGATTATGGCCAACGCTCATTAAGCGCGAGCATGTGCAACCAATCATCGAATACATTGAGGTGTGAGATGGCGACTAGACGACTTTATGACCTGGCTTATGGCCGTGCTGGCGATAAAGGCAATACAGCCAATATCAGCGTCATCGCCCGCTCATCAGAAGCGTATAAAGAACTCAAAGAAAAGCTTACTGCAGAGCGCGTCAAAGCATATTTAGGTGACCTTGTGCAAGGCGATGTCGTTCGCTACGAACTAGATAACATCGAAGCATTAAATTTTGTGTGTTACGAAGCATTAGATGGTGGTGGCACGCGGTCATTACGTATTGATGGGCTGGGCAAATCTTTAGCGGGCGCCCTACTATTCATGCCATGGGAAGATTAACTATTTTGAGGGTGAGGAAACAATGACTTTTGACTTCACAAC
>DAOTWU010000125.1:0-2214 GCA_034435735.1 Anaerolineae bacterium
GCTAAACAAGCCATGTGGGATGCACAGGCGCAGGCGTTAACAGCGCTTGGTATTGCTACGTCTATCGTCCCTGACCTTGAAGAGGATAGCCACAGTGACTAGGTTGAAGCGTTGGCTTCTTTCGCTCACTAGCACAATGAAAATAGACCCCTCTGAATACAGCTATCGTGTTAGCGAAAATCGTGCCGCTAGTTTGGGGTATGCCCTCGCTGGCTGGTTATATATGTTGCGCCGCCAGAAAAACACCCGAATTCAATCGGTTGCCAGCATTGTTGTGATAGCCTTAGCTTTATGGCTACAGATTAGCCCGCTTGAATTGGCGCTGATTGTGTTAACGATTACAATAGTGTGGATGGCGGAATTTTTGAACGCTGCAGTAGAAGCGGTGATTGACCTCTCTTCTCCAGAGTTTCACCCGATGGCGAAAGTGGGGAAGGATGTGGCGTCAGCTGCTGTTTTACTTGGCGTTATTGCCTCAATTATCATTGGTTTATTGATACTTGGACCGCCTTTAGTGGCAAAACTATCAGCTTGATGGTGAGATGGATACCCAGGAACAACCCCAACCCAAACGGCGTGGCCGTGCCAGAGAACGTGTTAGGCGTCGTAAAGAGCGCGAAATGCGCAAAGCACAAGCACGTGGACAACGTGCCCCCCGTCAAATACGGCCTAGTGGGCAATTTAAAGCTCCTCGTATAACCATTCCTCAAAGTGGGCGTTTGCCTTTTCTGGTTGTAGGGGCTGTTTTGCTGGTTGTTGCCATCGTCTTTCTTTTAGGGCGCTTGCGTAATGATGAAGCACCAGGAGACCCTAACGCTATTTGGTTGGGAACTGAATGGTCTTACGAGACGCATACCAATGATGAAATACTCAAGTTGGTACAACAATTGCAAGCGCACCGCATCGGTTCGGCTTATGTCTGGGTGAGTTGGTTAAAATCCGATAATGAGTGGGCAGGTATTCGCGCTCAAACCAATACATTCACTGAAGTTGAACCCCAAGTGCGGGCTTTTGTCCAGCAGTTTAAGGCTGCCTACCCTGAATCTACCTTATACGCATGGATTAGCGTGCCTAATGGCCAATTAGGTATTCCAGAGCGTTTAGATGACGAAGCAGTCAAAAACGCTGTGGTGAATTTTGCTGCGAAAATGGTTGATGAAATAGGGTTTGATGGTGTACACCTCAACATTGAAACCTTTTGGGACGGTGATGAAACCTATTTAGAGCTTTTACGGGCGGTGCGGGCGCGATTGGGGATAGCTACACCAATTTCAGTTGCTATGTTTCCTGATTGGAGTCCGCCTGATGCGGATTTCCCTGTCCCACCGCGTATTACTCCAGGAACAGTTTACTCTAAAGAATATAAACAGAGCATTGCACTTTTGGCCGATGAAATCGTTGTGATGGCTTATAATACCGACCTCACTACCGAGAACAATAACATCGCTTCTCATTATTCACAGTGGATGGCCTATCAGGTGCAATCTTTTACTGAGGCTGTTGCAGAGCTTGATACTGAAATTCGCATTGTAATAGGTATTCCAACATATGATGCAGAACTCGCCCATGACCCCTTGGTAGAGAATATCGCTTCTGCAGTAGAAGGCATTAAACTCGGTCTTTCTCGTGCGGGAGAAAATGCAAACTACATCGGTGGTGTAGCTATCTACGCCTATTGGGAAACTGATGAAACCGAATGGGAGCAATTCCGCTCTTTATGGGTGGGTGAATAATGTCGCCATGTCTAGTTGGTATACTGACACCTGAAGGCTTACAACGTGCGGACTATACCCCTCAATCGCTCGAGGATGCTGTTCAGTATGAGCCGTTAGATGGGGTTTATACCATCACAAATACATATAACACCTATCAGGTCTTAAAATTTGATGCGCACTTAGACCGTTTAGAGCGTTCTGCAGCTTTGGCAGGCATTCCTCTTAAGTTAGACCGTCAGCGATTGCGCCAGGCGTTACGCCAACTGATTAGCGAGGCTGGTTTTGGAGATGTGCGGTTTCGCATTACCGTGCCTCGCCAACAACCTGACCGCCTCATTATTTCGCTTGAGCCATTTTCTCCGCCGCCTTCAGAAATTTATAGGCGAGGCGTTCGCTGCATGACGATTCCCAATAGTGCGCGCCAGAACCCCGCTGTTAAAGCGACATCATGGATGCACCGTCGTCGCGATATAGCTTTGCCGCAAGGTATTTACGAAGG
>DAOTWU010000126.1:0-7573 GCA_034435735.1 Anaerolineae bacterium
CAGTAAAGTATTGGTTGAAGGGCAGCAAACCTTATTAGACCTAACAACGTATACATTACCAGCAACAGCACCCACGATTTATGATGCTCAAATACTCGTCAACGCGCCATTAGAAGAGCTATCGCGCCCGTTAGTAGCGCCAACTGCTATCATAGAATCGACAACAATCATAGAAGCAACCAGTGCAGTCATTATAGAAACAGCCGAAGCGTCCCCCGTCCCATGCGAGGTGCAAGAAGATTGGCCAGCAACTCATACGGTGCAACGAGGTGAAACGCTCTCTAGAATAGCCAGCAGATATGGGGTCGCGTTAGCGTTATTACAAGAGGGTAATTGCTTACCCAACCCAGACCGAATTTACCCCGGTCAAACACTTTATTTGCCACCGAATGCCGATGCGCCAACAAATACCCCAGTGGCAACCTTCACCCCTAGTGCCGTATTTCTTCGAGCAGACCACACCACTTTAACAGTAGGCGAATGTACGACCATTCGCTGGGATGTCGATAATGTGGCAGAAGTACTATTCGAAAGCCAACCAGTCGGCGGGCATGACGATATAGTGGTATGTCCGCAAGAAAATACAACTTATATATTAGTTGTGGCTTTGCCAGATGAAACGGAAAAAACCTACACCATCACCATAACTGTCTCCCCTACTCCCACACCGTAGGGCAAATGTAGCATTTTAGCCCTTAATTGTCCGCTCTCCAGCGTGGTATGCTATCCACGATATGAGTTAAAGAAGCGAGCAGATATATGACAAGAAAAACATTCCCAATTTTTCTTCTGCTAGCCATTGTCATAACGGCATGTAATGCGGTTCAAGCACCAACGCCAACACCCACCGCAACGTCAACAGCAACACCAACACTGACAATAACGCCTTCACCAACGGCGACAGCGACGGCGACCGCAACATCTACATTAACGCCAACAGCGACTAACACGCCCACTATTACACCAACGGCAACCATTAGCCCAACGCCTAGCATCACGCCAATGCCAACTGTGGGCTTTGTATTTGACAATTGGAAACTCTTTGAAATTCCTCCAGAAATTGCCGATGGCATTGAAAATCCCTTAGTGGCTTATATTGTCAATAATGACAGCGTAACAGTTGAAAATCTATCAACCGCCCAACCCTCAACCAATAGGCAAATGCTTTATTTCTCATCACCAGTAAGCGGCATCCGTTACTCAATCATGGAAATGACCGCTTCAACGGGAGACCAAGTTTATCTATCACAGTCAGGTAACGCCGCAGCATACTTCGTTGATGATCCTGCCGGGGCGGAGACAGGGTTATATATTCTTGATATGGAACTGGGTTTTAGTGCGCGTATTTTGCCGATTTCATCACTTGTTCAGCGGGGATTTTTCAGTGAGCCGCAATGGTCGCCTGATGGCCAGCAACTCGCTATTATGTTGGCTACAGGCTATGACATGGACATATATCTCATCCCCCGTGACGGCTCATCGTGGGTTAACATCACCCAACATGGGGCATATGATTTATGGCCACGTTGGTCACCAGATGGACGCTATCTCGCATTTGTCTCCGATAGGGCAATTTGCCCTAGTTGGCGTCCTGAAGATGAAGGGGCTTGCGATGCCACCACTACCCCACCACCTACAGGTGGCCATGTTTATGTCATAGAAATGAGTACGGGCGAAATCACACGTATCTCAGAAGGATTTGCAACTGAGCCGCCGCGCTGGATTAATGAAAACCTGCTCGCCTATGCACAAACAGACCCAACAGACTTACTTAACCCTGAACGGCGTCTGTTTATTGCGGATATTTCCACAGGCACAGCGCGCGAAGCTCGGCAACAAAATGGCCCTGAAGTACCGATTAATGCGGCTGAAGCGTGGTCGCCTGATGGAAGTATGGTTTTGTTCCAAGACGGCACACAAAACAATCTCATCGTTCTGATGAACATTAACGGGGAAATCATTGACACATTAGATAATTATGCATTCCCGCGCTTCGGTATGTCGGCGGCGTGGTCGCCTGATGGCAGCCGCATCGCTATAGGCGGGGCTAAAGGGCAATGCCCTTATGGCATTCTGGTCGTCGATGATGAACTTGACATTTGGTCTAATGGTCAAAATCCACCACCAAGCATGTGTGACCCTGTTTATTCACCAGATAATCAATTTCTAGCGTTTACGGGCATCAACGCGCAAAGAGCAGATGGGGTAAGTAACATCTACGTGGCTTCGATCAATGGGTTTGGCGCGGCGAACCTGACGGGGGATTTACGCGGTGAAGTCACTTTATTAGGTTGGGTAGGCAATCCATAAAACTTGTCCAAACAACCTGTAAAACGGTATATTTATGCTGCTTTTAGCGGGGTGTAATAGCTTGATAGCTGTTACCGCAAGCGAATATGGAGAAAAGCAATGAGCCAATTGAAAGACAAAATTGCTGTAGTCACTGGCGCCAGCAGAGGCATTGGGCGTGGCATCGCCCTAGAGCTAGCTAACCGAGGCGCTACAGTTGTGGTCAATTATAACTCTAGTGCTGATGCTGCTAATGAGGTTGTTGAGGCCATTAAAAGCAACGGGGGCGAGGCGCTTGCTGTGCAAGCCGATGTTGCCGATGAAGAACAAGCGTCCAATTTGATTAAAGCCACCACCGATGCTTATGGACGTATCGATATTCTGGTGAACAACGCTGGTACAACACGCGATAATGTCATCATGATGATGAAACCAGAAGATTTTGATTTTGTGCTCAGAACGAATTTAAGAAGCGCGTGGTTATGCTCTAAAGCAGCAATACGCGCTATGATGCGCAAACGTTATGGGCGTATTATTAACATCACTAGCATCAGCGGCATTATGGGGAATGCTGGACAATCCAACTATTCCGCCAGTAAAGCAGGTCTCATCGGTTTAACTAAATCACTGGCGCGGGAAGTCGCCGCACGGAACATCACAGTGAATGCTGTTGCTCCTGGGTTTGTCCTCACAGACTTAACCAAAGATTTACCAGAAGATGTGACAAGCCAACTTAACCAGCATATTCCTTTAGGGCGTTGGGGCGCGATTGAAGATGTCGCCTATGCAACGGCCTTCCTTGCATCAGATGAGGCTGCCTATATCACTGGTCATGTTCTGGTGGTTGATGGTGGCATGGCTATGTAGAGGCTAAAAATGAGTTACGAAACCTTGCTTTATGATGTAAGGGATGGGGTAGCGACAATTACACTCAACCGACCTGATGTGTATAACGCCCTCATCAGCCAAATGTACGTTGAACTAGGAAAAGCATTTAAGGATGCAGCACGAGATAAAACCGTGCGCGCCATTATTCTCACTGGTGCAGGTAAAGCCTTTTGTAGCGGGCAAGACCTCACCGAAATGCAAAGTTCTGGCAATATCGGGCAAATGGTGGGCGATTTACTCAGAGAACGCGCCAATACAATCGTGACGGCTATGCGGTCACTTGAAAAGCCGATTATTGGCGCTATCAATGGCGTTGCTGCTGGCATTGGCTCTAGTTTGGCGTTAGCCTGTGATATGCGCATCATTTCTGATAAGGGAAGCTTCGTCTTCGCCGCCTTCACCAACATCGGGTTAATCCCAGATGGTGGCGGCACTTTCCTTTTACCGCAACTGGTAGGTGTATCAAAAGCGCTAGAACTCATCATGCTCGCGGATGGGAAAAATCGCGTGACGGCTGAACAAGCACTTGAACTAGGGCTAGCTAACCGTGTTGTGCCTCATGATGAACTGGCGGATGCTACTTTTACACTTGCCGCAAAGCTAGCCAAACTCCCCACCCTTGCAATCGGCAAAGCCAAACGCGCAGTCTATCGAGCATCAGCGGCAGCACTCGCCGATGCTCTTGAGTATGAGGCGCAACTACAGGGCGCACTAGTCCAGACGCATGACTTCGCTGAAGGGGTGTCGGCATTCTTGGAAAAGCGTGAACCACAGTTCAAAGGTGAATAAGCTTATGAGCACAATTTTTGAACGCATTATTGCCGGAGAAGCGCCAGCAACCATTGTTTACCAAGATGAGTTGGTAACAGCGTTCAAAGATATTAACCCCATCGCGCCAGTGCATATCCTGATTGTGCCTAATAAAGCTATCCCCTCAGTACGAGAAGTGGAAGCAGAAGACGAAGCGATGCTGGGGCGAATGTTCACCGTCGCGCGAAAGATTGCGGAAGAACAAGGCATTGCTGAACGGGGCTACCGCCTCATAGTCAACTGTGGCGACGAGGGCGGTCAAGAAATTTATCACCTACACATGCACCTTTTAGGCGGAAAACCCTTAGGACCAGTGCTGGATAGAAAATTTCGCCTTTAAGAAACCCAAAGGGGCACTTTTTGATCCAGTGCCCCTTTTTAATTTGAGCTACAAAGTTTTATTCGGCTTCCTGGGTAGCTTCTGGCGTCATCTCCGGTTCTTCGGTCGCTTCCACCATCGGCTCTTCAGTCGCATCAACGGCAGGCGTCACCTCTGGCTCTTCAGTCACTTCAACAGCAGCAGCCTCTACTGTAGCCTCTGATGTCATCTCCGGTTCTTCGGTCATTTCCATCATCGGCTCTTCGGTTTCCTCAACAGGTGGTTCTTCGGTCGCTTCAACCACAACCGCCTCCACCGTGGCTTCTGGCGTCATCTCCGGTTCTTCGGTCGCTTCATCACGGCGAACGCGCGCAAGCGCCTCATCGATAGCCGTTGTGATTTCATCAAGTGTGGCTGGTGACACGAGAACGCCATTAATATAAACACTTGGTGTACCAGTGAATTCCTCGCCTTTAGAGATGGCGAATTCGCGGGCGGCTTCAAGTGTATTGTTGGTTTTCTCGCTATTGAAGCAAGCATTAAACGCACCCACATCTAAACCAAGATTTTCAATACCTGCAGTGAGGCGATTCGTCGAGAATGGACTTGCAGGGAATTGGCCTTGCCAATGGAATAATATACTGTGCATTTCCCAGAAGCGCCCTTGTTCACCAGCGCATAAAGCGGCACGTGCAGCCCCTTCCCCATTGGGAATGCCGCCAGTACCCCAAAGTGGCACATAGACAAACACAATATCGCCAGCACGCGCGCGCTCAATGAGCGAAGGGGTAACTGTTTCATGGAATTCGCGACAGTGCGGACAATCGAAGCTAGAAATTTCAACAACTTCAACGGGCGCAGTTGGGTCGCCAAGTCGGGGGAAGCCACGATCATCAAAGCTCACAGGAATGCCTTCATATTCAGTGATAAGCTCTTCCGGCGTAGGGGCTTCGGTGGGTTGATTGGCAGTGATAAATAAAATAGCAGCAAAAACAGCAACGATGACAACGACAATAGCAGTAGTAGTCAATTGATTGCGGCGGCGCTGTTGCTCACGCGCTTTACGCCGATCACGGGTACGGGAACTCTTCGTCATATTTAATGCCCTTTCCTGAAAAATTTACAACGCATAACAAAGCCTAATTATAGTCGCAACTGACGTAAGATAGCATATCAAACTAAATGTTATAAGATTAGAAAACTGCAAAAATCATCTCAAAATAGCCCTGCCAAGTGATAAAAAAGTTGGGTAGAATGATAATACGTTTGTTGTAGTCACTACACACTGTAGTTTTGCTACAATCCGCAATACCACTCCCACGACCTATTGTCACCGGTTGCCATCCCCGGCAGCCCTAGCACATAAGGATATAGGTGTATGAGCGATCATCTTGGCACACGCGGCACATTCGACACCGGCAACGGCGAAGCGGTTATTTATCGCATTAGCGCGCTGGGTAACAGCAATGTAGACCGCCTTCCTTTTAGCATCAAAATTCTACTTGAAAATGTATTACGCAATTTAGATGGCAAGCAGTTCACTGAAGAAGATGTTCATAACATTGCCAATTGGGATGCAGCCAACTACCAACCGGTAGAAATCCCTTTTCAGCCGGCACGTGTGATTCTTCAAGACTTTACTGGTGTTCCTTCCGTCGTTGACCTAGCCGCACTGCGGAGCGCTATGCAACGCATGGGTGGCGACCCACAAAAAATCAATCCAGTTATTCCGGTTGATTTGGTCATCGACCACTCCGTTCAGGTAGACCGTTTTGCTTCGCCGGATGCGTTACGTGTTAACTCAGAAATCGAGTTCCAACGCAACCGCGAACGCTACGAGTTCCTGCATTGGGGGCAAAAAGCATTTGATAATTTCCGCGTTGTTCCCCCGGCCACAGGTATCATCCATCAGGTCAATCTAGAATATCTAGCCAAAGTTGTCCAACTTTATGATGACCCGCAAGGCGGCAAGGTAGCATTGCCAGATACACTGGTCGGTACAGACAGCCACACAACAATGATTAACGGTCTGGGTGTCCTTGGTTGGGGCGTTGGCGGTATTGAAGCTGAAGCGGCCATGTTAGCACAACCTGTTTACATGCTTATGCCGCAGGTTATCGGCTTCAAGCTAGTTGGCGAGTTACCAGATGGTGCAACAGCTACAGACTTAGTGCTCACCATCACCCAGATACTGCGCCAGCACGGTGTTGTTGGGAAATTCGTTGAATTTTATGGCCCCGGCTTGAGCAACATCTCCCTGCCCGACCGTGCAACTATTGCCAACATGGCACCCGAATACGGTGCAACGATGGGCTTCTTCCCAGTAGATGCCGAAACTCTGGAATTCTTGCGCCGCACTGGCCGTGATGAAGAACTTATCACACTGGTTGAGCGTTATACCAAAGAACAGGGTTTGTTCCGTACAGACGCCACACCAGACCCGATTTACAATGAAACACTAGAGCTAGACCTGAGCACGGTCGAACCAAGCATGGCGGGGCCGCTGCGCCCACAAGACCGCATTCTGGTCAAAGAGTTGAAAGCATCCTTCCGCAAAGCGCTGACCGCGCCGTTAGGGCCGCAAGGCTTCCAACTACCGGAAGAAGTGCTGAACAACAAAGGTACATATAAGCAGAATGGCACTAGTGCAGAACTAAGCCATGGCGCGGTTGTGATTGCGGCTATTACAAGCTGCACCAACACTAGCAATCCTTCAGTGATGGTTGGTGCTGGTCTGCTGGCAAAGAAAGCCGCTGAAAAAGGCCTAACCCGTAAGCCATGGGTGAAAACTAGCCTCGCCCCCGGCTCTAAAGTTGTGACCGAATATTTGACTGCTTCTGGTCTACTTCCCTATTTAGAGCAGCTTGGTTTCCATGTGGTCGGATATGGTTGTACAACCTGCATCGGAAATACTGGCCCATTGCCGGAAGAAGTCGTAGGCGCTATCAACGAAGGTGAGTTGGTTGCGGCGGCAGTCCTAAGTGGTAACCGTAACTTTGGCGGGCGCATCAGCCCACATGTCAAAGCGAATTTCCTCGCCTCCCCACCGCTGGTTGTGGCTTATGCAATTGCTGGCACGGTGGATATTGATATTTATAACGAACCGCTTGGCACCGATGAAGATGGCAATCCGGTTTACTTGCGCGACATCTGGCCAACACAAGCTGAGATTATGGAAGTTATCCAAAGCTCGCTTTCGCCAGAGATGTTCAAAAAGCAATATGCCAATGTATATACCGGCAATGAAATGTGGAATGCCATTCCAAG
>DAOTWU010000127.1:0-9858 GCA_034435735.1 Anaerolineae bacterium
TATCTACCCACTCGCCACCACTGGCGAGGCCATCCACAACCGCCACCTCGCGCGGCGTCATCGAGGCAATATCTCCCATAAAAAAGCGCACCTGTGCTCCCTGCTGGATGCCCCAAAAGAGCATATCGCCATTCGGTGACCAGCGATAACCGACATCTGGCGCCAGTTGTTCGCCGGGGTTCGTGATAATCCAGCGATAAGCGCCATCACCGCTAGCCACAACCAATTGGCCAGAATTATTCACCAACGCCACCAGCGGAGTGCCCCCCCGCTGTGCGCTAGCGCCACCCCATAGTGCAAGCACTACGAGAATTATGATAACTATACGTCGCCCAATCATGCTTTACTTTCCTTACTGCCAAATCTAGGACGGGTGTAATTTAATCATATCCTACCGCGTTTCGCCACAAACCCCGCAAAAAGGGGGGAATGCGTTTGCTTAACACAGCTTTAAGGGCTATGCAGGATAGAACAGGGTTATAATCGGGTTAGCGTGATAACGCTTCGGGATGGCACCGCGACCGACAACCAACTATATCCCCCACAAGTGTTTGCCTGTAAAAAACTATATTTTAAGGAGGAGCTTTATGCCCAGTGTGCGCAAATCAATTGAGATAAACGCCCCAACGGAAGCCGTTTTTGATGTGATAGCCAACCAACCGGAGCGAATGCCAGAATGGTGGCCACCCTTAGAGGAACAAGAGCGCGTCACCCCACCGCCAACACAAGTCGGCTCGGTCTCGCGTTACGTCTATAACATGATGGGCGTCAAAATTAAGGGCGAGCATGAAGTGATTGAACTAGAGCCAAACGCGCGGCTTGTCGTTCAAACCAAAAGTGGCCTCGATAGCACCTTCACCTACACTATGCAACCACAAGGCGCGGGGACATTGCTCACCGTTGAAGTGGAGTACAACCTCCCCGGCTCTATTCTCGGAAAAATGCTCAACAAGTTGGCCGTAGAGGGCAAAAACGAACGCGATTTAGAAGAGGGTTTGAATAACCTCAAGCGTATGCTAGAAAGCTAGTTACCCAATCAGGGGCGGCCACAATAAAGGGCTGCCTCTGCGCTTTTAACCACGATTGAGCATATACTCGCGGATAATATCCATCCACATTGCCAGCCCACGCCAACGACCAAACGGCTCGTAATAGCGCAAAATCTCATCGTTCTCGGCGGTTTCGCTGCCAGTGATAGTGCGATAAGAGTTGCGGCATTCGGTATCAATGGCGATGCGGTCAAAACGCCCCAGCAGGCGCATCATCGTGCCCGCGGCATAATCGCCAAAACCCTTAAGCCGCTTTATTTGCGCATACAATTCATGCGAGGGTAGCGGGCTGTTATACCACGCCTCAACATCTAACTGCCCCTCGCTAATCGCCACTGCCAACTCGTGCAAATAAGCGCTGCGGTAGCCGGCGCGAATGGCATCATCCAACTCTGCCGGAGACATCGCCGCAATGCGCTGTGGCGTGGGAAAAGCATAGCCCTGCGGCTCAGGTGGTGGCAGTTCTGCGGGCAGCTCTTCGCCTAACTGCTCATCTTGCGGGGGAAATTCGCCATTCTCTTCCTCAAGTGGCGGCTCTGGTAGTGGATAATAAGGTTCACCCAGCGCACATAACCGCGCCACCATATTGCGCGTTTGCGCCCATGTAGTGTTGGTGGTCATCAACACTTTCGCCAGCTCTTCCCAAACAGTTGGGCTAACCAACAAGCGCCCTGCGCGCCCCTTTTCCACCCAAGTATAGTCTGGATAGCCATCTTTTTCGCTCATCGCCCGCATTGCCGCATAAAAATCGCTTAAATCCCAATCAAGGCACAACATACGCGAGACGGCGGCACGTATCTCTTCTTCTTGCTCCTCAGTAGGGCGCTCTAGGCCATGAATGCCGAAGTAAATGACTTCATCGCCCTGCGCGTGCATGGCGTCACTTATATCCACCAACACCACGCTGCCATCGCTCAGTTCAAGAATGCGCTGTAACAGGCGGCGCGCTTCATCATAATGAAATGGCGCAAGCTGATACCAGCCATGACTGAATACCGTACTCATGAAATTAAATTGTGCTGGCATGGGTATGGTTGGCATAAAGTGCTCCTAAGATAAATATGAACACATGTACTATATAACACATGTTCTAATCAGTCAACAACTTCTCATCACAAGGCGGCCATTTACCCGATGAGGGCAGCAGCCAGCAACCAGCCCAGCCAGCCAATCACCATCAGCAAGCCAAACTGGCCATGCAAGCGGGCGGTGCGCCCTTGCGCCATGTGGAGGCGTTGCGGGTCTGTTTCTGTCGTCACGATTTTTACAAGGCGGCGCGCTTCTGGCAAAGTGATAAAACCCAGCAGCGCCCCCGCTGGCATCACGCCAAAAAGCACCAGCGCCACCAGCACCACATAGCCGCCATACATAAGAAACACATATTCCAGCCGCGCAATCTTCAGCCCAAAACGCACCGCCAGCGTGCGCTTGTTGGCGACACGGTCAGCATCTATATCACGAATATTATTGGCGTGCAAAATAGCGGCCACAGTGAACATCAGCGGCAAACTGGCGAGAATGGGGGCAACATCAACCGCTACTGCCATCACATAATAAGCGCCCAACACCATCAACGGCCCAAAGCACAGCGCCACCGCAATTTCCCCCAACCCGTGATAGGCCAACGGAAACGGCCCAGCAGTGTAAGTGATGACGACAATCACGCCAAAAAGCCCAATCCACAGCAGCAGCGGCCCCGTCACTGTGAGCAAATACAGGCCAATCAGCGAGCCGAGCACAATACTAGCCACTGCGCCAATGAAAACTTCACGCGGGGTGAGGATGCTGTTCTTAATGGCCATGCCCTGCCCAGCCACTTTCAGCGTATCTGCGCCACGGCGATAATCGGCGTATTCATTCACCAGATTTGAGGCAATTTGCAAAAGTAGCGCCGCTACCAGCGACAGGGCAAACCGCACAACATCAAAGACGCCATGCTCTAAAGCCACCGCCGCCGCCAGCCCTAACGGGGCATAAGTAGCAGTGAGGGTGCGCGGGCGAATAGCGCGATACCACGCACCAATGCGAGAAGTGGGGGCGTTTGTCATCCTGTCATCCTATTCTCTGTCTTACTCATACATAGCCCCTAAGTATAGCGGAAATTAGGCGTATCCTGTACGGGGCGATGCCCGCCGCATAACTTTTCCTGCTATTTAGAGGTGGCCAAGCGTCATCCCACCAGCTAATTAACACCATCTGATAGCGTTCTCCCGTTCTCGCGTTATAATGAAGGAAATTTGAACCATGCCTGAAGAGAGGCTGTTATATGAGCGAACTTCCGTTACGCCCAAACCCACGCTATAAGCCTGTTTCGTTGTTCGTTACCTGTTTGGTGGATATGATTCACCCGCAAACAGGCATCTCTGTTGTGGAGATACTGGAGCATTTGGGCATCGAAGTACGCTTTCCGATGGCGCAAACCTGCTGTGGGCAGCCCGCCTTTAACGCTGGCTATTGGGACGAGGCGCGGGAAGTCGCCCGCCAGTTCTTACAGGCTTTTGCAGATGCCCAAGTCATCGTCACGCCTTCTGGCTCTTGCGCCTCACTCGTGCGCCATTATTATCCCACGCTTTTTGAAGATGAACCCGAATGGCACGAACGGGCAATATGGGCGAGCAGCATCACCTGGGAGTTCACCGAGTATCTGGTTGATGGCCTTGGCATCACGGATTTAGACGCCGCCCTACCGCCGACGCGCATCGCCCTCCATGATGCCTGTCATGGCTTGCGGCTGATGGGTCTAAAAGAGCAGGCGCGCCAACTCTTAGGCGCAATCGATGGCGTGACGCTAGTTGAACTCGAAGAGGCTGACCGCTGCTGTGGTTTTGGGGGCTTGTTTGCCGTCAAAATGCCTGAAGTCAGCACGGCCATGTTACAGCGCAAGTTGGCGAATATCCAGCAATGCGAGGCGGACATCATCGCTACTGGTGATTGTGGCTGTATGATGCAGATGAATGGCGGCCTCACTCGTAGCGGACAAACAGCTTGTGTGCGCCATGTCGCTGATATTCTGGCGCAAGCCTTAAAAACTGAAGAAGAAAATACCCCTTCGTCAGCAAATCTATGATACAGTAGAATTGTGGTCTGGTCTATTTCATCCGGAGCAGAGGCGGACATGTCCGACCAATCCCAAACATCTGGCACTCGTTGCCCCACTTGCGGCCATCACAACCGTGAGGGCATTTTTTTCTGTGAACAATGTGGCACAAATTTACTGACAGGCTCACAACATCCCCGCCCCACTCAGCGCTATGATGAAGAAGAACCAACGCTGATGGTAGATGAAGAGCAACGGGCAGCGCTGGCCGATGGTGTCCGTACTGGCATTTTCAAAACAGGCATGAGCCTGCGCATTGAAATGTCACACTGGCAAACGCCGCTACATATACACCCACAACCCAACACATCGCTCATCTTTGGCCGCCGCGATACCGATACACATAGCTTAGCCATGGTAGACTTAGCCCCTTATGGCGCATATCCTCTGGGGGTCAGCCGCCGTCACATGGCGCTTTATTTAGAAGAAGACCAGCTATCCATTGAAGACTTGGGCAGCAGCAACGGCACTTACCTCAATGGCGTGCGCTTGACGCCTCATAAGCGCTATAAACTACGTGACGGCGACCTGATACGGCTTGGTAAGATGGACTTACAAGTTCATTTTGAGTAAACGCCTCTCAGCCACCATTGCCGTTATTATTGGGCGGCGGCGGTGGTGTGTTGGGCAACGAAATCGTCTTATAGACCATGTACCAAGTATCACCAACCCGCGTCACCGATGGGTCACAACCGCGCGGGGTGTGGTAACTATCTTCTGGCAGCAACTCCCAATTCAAGCCATCGGCAGATTCCTGAATTTTCATGCCGTCTAACGTACAAATATATTGCCGCAAGCGCCCATCATCCAAGCGCACTGTGCCAGCAATGTTGCCATTGGCGCTCTCGCCGACAATTTCAAATGTCAGGCCGTCCTCGCTTTGTGCAATGAGGAGTGTTTGCTCTTGTGGACGCGAGACATACATGAACCAAGTGTCTTCATCCAATTGCACAACAGAGGGGTCAGTCGTTGGCGGGTTACTCTCCAAACGTATGCCGTCCTCCCGCTCAAAATGCAGGCCATCCTCGCTGACAATGCTATACATATAGCCCACCAGTGGCTCTTCATTCTCGCGCTCTTCTGGTGGGCGCGGATTGGCGAAAACCTCGAAGTTGAACACATAGAGCCGTAAGCGCCCGTCCTCTAGTACCATAGCATCGGGGTCAACGGCGCGGCCATCAAAATCCAGCTCAATAAACTGCTCTTGCCAGTTCCCGTCATCATCCTGCCACATGGCTGTGAGTCGCTCAAAATCATCGCCGCTTTGGCCGTTGACGAAATAAATCCATAACCTATCTTGCCAGTAAATAATTGTCGGCACAGAGGCGGCCTCGCGGATGGGTGTGGTATCAAATTCCCAGTGCAGACCATCGGCACTGGTAGCAATGTGAATGTTATGGCTTTCCAGCGGGTTGCCCTGTGGAGCTTGGCCGGGCTGCCTCGGCGGTGGCGGTTGTGCGGGATTAGGTGGTTGCGGTGGCTGGGGCGTTGGCGGGGCGTCCTGTGCCAGCGCACCGAACGCTGTCAACATAAGCGCAACAATCAATACAATTCGGCGTAACATTGTGTTCCCCTTTGCGTGATATAAGCATCCATCTATAGCCTATATCAACTTTGCCACTAGGAAACATAAGATGATGCACAAGCTGGCAGTATAGACAAACGATGCCAATCCGCTATAATGCCCCGCATGAATACCGTAAACAATCATACAAACACAATCCGCCGTTATGGCGTTTTTATCCTCGTTGTGCTGGTCGTGCTGGGCGGCCTCCTCTGGCTAGACCTGAGCAACCAAGGTCTAGCGTGGCGCGTCTTCTGGTCACTCACTGGAGAAGAAGAGCCGCTGGCACAATTACAGGGCATGGTGGAAGTGGTTGGCGCGGCATTTCGCCAACAGCCAGATACCGCCCCACTAACGCCCATCGCCCATACTGATGTCGTACCCTATGGCATTAACATGTTCCTTGAGCAAGAGGTTGAATTGCCCAAAATCGAGGAGCAATTGCGCATGGTGCGCGATGCTGGTTTCCGCTGGATACGGCAAGAATTTCCATGGGAAGACATTGAGCACGACGGGCGCGGCCAATTCACCGTCACCCGCGATTTTGATGGCGATGGCACGGTAGAAACTATCAGCGGTTGGGAGAAATATGACCGCATTGTCGAGCTAACAGCGGCCTATGGGCTGGAATTACAAGTACGGCTCAGCAACCCGCCAGCGTGGGCACGCGCAGAAGAAGACCCGTTGGGCTTGGGGCCGCCTGATGATTTCGACGATTATGTCAATTATGCCGTAGCAGTGGCGCAGCGCTATCGGGGGCGCGTGCGTTATTATCAAATATGGAACGAACCCAACATCTTTCCCGAATGGGGTAGCCGCCCCGATGATTGGATTGATGCGGCTGAATATACCGATTTGCTCTGCCGCACCTACCACGCCCTGAAGCGTGTTGACCCCGATATTGTGGTCATCAGCGGGGCACTAGCGCCAACGAGCGCCATCGATGGCAAGAACATCAACGATTATATTTTCCTGCAAAACATGTATGACCATGGCGCGGGCGATTGCTTCGATGTGCTCTCTATGCAGGGCTATGGCCTCAATAGCGGACCGACCGACCACCGTATGCGCCTGACCGATATTAACTTCGGGCGCAATTTGTTGATACGCGACATCATGGTGCGCAACGGCGACGCCCATAAACCCATCTGGATTAGCGAGGCGGCCTGGAATCCCGTTGGCGAACCTGATGTCCCCCGTGATGTTGACCGTTATGAGGCCTATGGCGTCGTCACTCAAGAGCAAGCCGCGCGCTATATGCCGCTGGCTTACCAACGGGCGCAAGAAGAATGGCCATGGATTGGCGTCATCAATTATTGGTTCTTCACCCGCCCGCACCCCTTTGAATCTAACCAATCGTGGTTTTACTTCCGCATGGTAGAGCCAGACTATAGCCCAGAGCGGCCAACCTTCACGCCGCTCCCCGTCTATGAAACCATGCGCGACTATATCAATAACCAAACGCCGACGCTGTATTTGGGCGTGCATCAAGCCGAACACTGGGCCATTAAACACCATAGCAGCGCCCGTCTATTAGATGCTTATCTGGCGCAACTGGATAAAGCCTATTTGACGCCCATCAGCGAATTTACATTTCACGGCACAGATGTATGGGTGCGGTGGCGCGGCGCGGCGCAACCTGTCGCGGTGCTGATTGATGGCGAACCCGTCATGCGCCTGCCTCAAAATGGCGATTGGCCAGCGGATGAGAACGGCTGGATGGTGTACCGCGTCTTCGCCTCAGATTTAGCCGAAACGCACACCGTGCGCTTAGCTTCAACTGCGCCCTTCATGTTCGATTCTGTGACGGTGCTCAACCAATCCACACGGCGGCTGATACCCGTCGTCGCTGTCGCCACTGCTTTGGGCATCTTCACCCTGATTGTTTTAACGCAAGCATTATTAAGGAGGCGCAGGGCAGCATGAATGTCACCCGTCGCCAAAACTTAGCCCTTTTAGCCCTGATTGTCATTTTCCTCGTGGCGTTCGCCGTGCGCATTTACGCACTGGACGCCCAATCTATGTGGATTGACGAGGGCGTCACCCATGACCTCGCCATGCGCACCATGGACGATTCCGCGCGGCGTGTCGCTAGTGCGGTGCATGTGCCGCTCTACTTTTGGACGATGCACTTATGGATTGGCGTCGCTGGCGATAGCGTGTTCACCATGCGCTTCGTCTCCGTCGCTTTCAGCCTGTTGACGGTGGCGCTGGCCTATGCGTTGGGGCGCAAGCTGTTCGGCATTACGGCGGGGTTAGCGGCGGCGGCTTTCATCGCCCTGAACACCTTCAGCATCTACTACGCGCAGGAAATGCGCATGTACGCCATGCTCAGCGCCGTTGCTGGTGGGGCGTTGTGGTTTTATATTCGCTTCATCCAACATTTGCGCTGGCGTGATGGCGTGATACTGGCGATTTTGAACACAATGGGCACGCTGACCCACTATACTTTTGCCTTCTTCATGGTGGCACAAGGCGTGATGGCCGTCTTATGGATGGCGTTCATCGGGTATCGGGCGCTACGGGCGCGGAGCGGCCTCGATATTGCGGCGGGATGGCGCGCCCTTTGGCCAACGCTATGGCGCTATACTGCGGTGAACCTGCTTTGGCTCTTGCTTTATACCCCGTGGATACTGGGCGGTGGCCCTTCCCGCATTGGCATTCACCCCAACATTTCGCCCGCCGTCCCCTTAGAGCAACTGCTGCGGGAGATACAGGGCTGGCTAGCTTTTGGCCGCACCTATGAGCAGAACATGGGCGGCATGGGTATCGCTGTATACCTGCTATTGATTTTCGGCCTGCTCATCCAACCCAAAGCGCGACGCGATGCCTGGACATGGTGGAAGATGCTGCTACCTGTCGCTTGGGTGCTGGTAATGCTAGCCGTCTATCTCTATCTGGAGCTATACCTGCGCTATATGCGCTTCTTATTGCCTGCACAACTGGCCTTTGCGCTGTGGATGGGGCGCGGAGTTTGGGTGCTGTGGCATTTGCAGACGCGCCATCAAGAAAGTTGGACGCGCTACCTCCCCAAAGCGGCGGCAGCGATGGCGGTCGTCGGGCTGCTATTCAATATGTCTAACGGCCTCGACCCGCTTTACAACGACCCACAACACCAGCGCGACAACTATAAAGCCCTGGCCGAACGTCTTGAGCAGGAAGCCACTGCCGAAGACGCCATCATCCTCGACGCGCCCAACCAATCGCAAGTGTTCTTGTATTACTATGATGGCGAAGCGCCCGTCTACCTCTTGCCCGCCAGTGGCGACTATGACCAAGCGCGGCAAGAAACCGAGCAAATCATTGAAGATTATCGCCGCATCTATGTCCTGTTTTACGGGCAAGCGGAGCAAGACCCGCTGAACGTTGTCGAGAGCGAACTCATCGAGGGTGCTTATCAAGTGTCGGATGAGTGGGTGGGCAGCGTGCGCTTTGTGCGCTATACCACGCCCAACGAACTCAACGCGCCCCAACCCGTCAACGTCCGCTTTGGCGAGCATATCACGCTGGAGAGCATCGCCTATAACAGTGACGAACTGCGGGCGGGCGATGTGCTTCAAATACAGCTCAACTGGCAAACGGACGCCGTGCTAGAGGCGCGCTATAAAGTGTTTTTGCATCTAGTGAATAGCGAGGGGCAACTCGTCGCCCAACGAGATAGCGAACCCGGCGGCGGCAGCGCCATCACCCCAACATGGCAGCCACAGCAAACGGTCGTTGATAACCATGCGCTGGTTTTGCCTGTCGATTTGCCCGCTGGCGAATATACCCTACTGGTTGGCCTCTATGACTTGAGCAACCCAACCGCCCGCCTGACGCTTGAAGATGGGGCAGATGCGCTTCAGCTGTTGACAATACGTATTCAATAGCTGAACACAATCTAACCCCATTCTTATAACGATGTCTTACACTGTAGACCTAACAATAGGCCACCTTAGGGCAAAAGGAGTGTAAGCGATGAGCATTTTAGTCACAGGCGCGGCGGGTTTCGTCGGCAATAATACGGTGCGGCGGCTCGTAGAGCTAGGTAAACCCGTGCGTGCCATGGTGCGCAACAAGCAAAAAGCCATGATAAGGCTGGGCGATATTGCCGATAAAATTGAACTGGTTGAGGGCGATGTCACCGACCGCGAGGGCATTAAACCGCT
>DAOTWU010000128.1:0-5057 GCA_034435735.1 Anaerolineae bacterium
GGATGGTGGACGAAAATGGCCGCCGTGCTTTGCTCTGGCACAAGCTGGTAAGACGCAGTGAGCGAGATGCCCAGCACCTCACTGGCCTGTGGCAGCAGGCGGAACACAGTAGTATGTCCGCCTAAATCGGGGCAAGCGGGGTAACCCCAGCTATAGCGCTTCCCTTGATTATCGTCGATTTTCAGTTCGCGCCGCACGTGTTGGGTGACGTAGTTGGCCGTTGCTTCGGCGGCTTGGACGGCCAGACCATGGAAGAAATAGGCTTCGCTATAGTTATCGGCGCTTTGCAGGCGCTCAAACTCTTCGCTAGCCGCCTCGCCAACTGTGACCACTTGCAGCACGCAAGTGTCGACCTGTTCGCTATCCACCGGGGCGAAGTAGTCGCTGAGGCACAGGAAATCGCCATCTGGCTGGCGCGGGAAGCTGAAACGGGCAATTTCTTCCCGTTTGGGCGCTTTGCCATTGGCGCTGATGAACGGCTGCGGGTCCCAGATAATGAGGTCATCGCCCGCGCTATTCACGGGGAAGTAGCCATAAACCGCTTGTGGGCGCAGGGTTTGCCGCTGCAGGGCTTCCCGCGTCATCCGCGCTAGCCGCGCCTCAAACTCCGCTTCTAGTTTCGCCCACTCTTCGCCCTGTGTGTTCTTCGCACCCCACGAAAGGCGATATAACTCTGGCTTATGCAGGTATTGCAGGACGATTTCTAGCGGCATCTCCAGAATGGTTTTGACGCCCCAGAATGGCGGCGTTGGAATGCTGGGCGCGGGGGCGACCGTTTTCTGGGCGATGGCGGCGCGGCGGTGGCGCTTGGGCGCTTTTCGGTTGAGTTCTTTATAGGCCGCTTCGATGGTCTCCTGCAGGAAGGCCTCGCGCTGTTGGGCGTCGGTGAGTTTGTCCATTGTGGCCAGCCCCTCGAAGGCGTCTTTACAGTAGAAGACGCCAGCTTCATAGGGGGCATCGCTCTCTTCTAGGAAGAGGATGCGGCGACCAAAACGGCGGTTGATGGCCGCGCCACCAATGAGCACCGGCACGCTCAAGTTGCGGCGCGCTAGCTCGTTGACGACGATGGGCATCTGTTTAGAGGTGCTCACCAGCAAGGCGCTGAGGCCGATGGCGTCCGCGTTATGTTCGACAGCTGCCTCAACAATCGTGTTGACGGGCACCTGCTTGCCGAGGTCGTGGACGGTGTAGCCGTTGTTCTGCAAAATGGTTTTGACCAAGTTTTTGCCGATGTCGTGCACGTCGCCGTAGACCGTCGCCAGCACAACCACACCTTTGCTTGTGCCCTCGACACGCTCCATAAATTGTTCCAGATAGGCGACGGCGCGTTTCATCACCTCCGCGCTTTGGAGCACAAAGGGGAGGATGAGTTCGCCCGCGCCGAATTTATCGCCCACTTCCTTCATAGCGGGCAGCAGCACGTTGTTGAGCACGCCGACGGCGTCTTGCCGCGTCAGGCAATCGTCGATAAGCGCTTCCACACCGTCCTTTTTGCGGTGGACGATATGCCAGTGTAAAGCCTCTTCGGCGGTCATATCGGCGGTGGGGTCAACGACTTCTTGCCCCGCTAGTTGCACGTCATTCTGCTCGAAGTATTGGATGAAGCGGGCGAGGGCGTTCTCGTCCTTGTTGAAAATTAGGTCATTGGCCAGCTCGCGCTGCTCTTCGGGAATTTCCGAATAGGGTGTGATATGCGCTGGGTTGACGATGGCCATATCGAGGCCAGCTTGCACGGCGTGATAGAGGAAGATACTATTCAGCACGCCGCGCGCCGCCGTAGAGACGCCGAAGCTCACATTACTGATGCCCAATGCGGTCATCACGCCGGGGATATGCTGCTTGATGAGCTTAATACCCTCCAGCGTTTCAATGGCGTCATTGCGTAGCTCTGCTTGCCCTGTCGTCAGCGGGAAGGTGAGCGGGTCAAATATCAGGTCTTCGGGCTTCATGCCATATTCTTCAACGGCGATTTTGGCGATGCGCTGGGCGATGGCCAGCTTGCGCTCGCGGGTGTGTGCCATGCCCTCCTCATCAATCGTCATCGAGAGCACCGCTGCGCCATGCCGTTTGGCAATGGGCAAAATGCTATCGATGCGCTCGCGCCCGTTCTCTAAGTTATTGCCGTTGATGATGCCACGCCCCGGATAGACGGCGAGGGCGGCCTCGGCCACTTCTGCCTCGGTGGTGTCGATGATGAGCGGGACTTCTACGGCCATGGCCAGCTTCTTCACCAGCTTGACCATCATTTCGCGCTCGTCGTCGCGCTCGGTGAGGGCGACGCAAACATCCAGCATGTGCGCGCCACGCTCCACTTGGTCAACAGCGATTTGCACGACGGCGTCATAGTCTTCCTCTAATAAGAGCTTCTTCACCTTGCGGCTGCCCTGTGTGTTGACGCGCTCGCCAATCATGGTGGGGCCAGGATTTTGCACCATGCGCGTGGCGGTCATGCCGCTAGAGGCCAATGGCTCGTGTTGTGGTTGGCGCTTTTTCGGCGGTTGGCGGCGGGCAGGTGCTTGCACCAGTTCATCGTGGCTGTGGCCATGCACCGCGCGATAGAGGCGGTCAATATGTTCTGGCCGCGTGCCACAGCAACCACCAACGACATTCACGCCCCAACGGGTGAACTCTGCCACCATTTGGCTGAACGGCTCTGGCTCCATGGGGTAAACGGCCTCGCCATCGACATTGAGCGGCAGGCCAGCGTTAGGCAAAACGCTGATGGGTAGCGGGCTGTGCTCTACCAGATATTGAATAGGTTGGCGCATGTGCTCTGGGCCAGTGGAGCAGTTCATGCCGATGATGTCAATCGGCAGCGCTTCCAATGTCGCCAGCGCGCCGGCAATATCCGTACCGAAGAGCATCCGCCCGCTTGTATCGAGGGTAATTTGCACCTGCAAGGGCACGCGCACGCCATGCTCTTCAAAATATTGGTTGATGCCAACAACGGCGGCTTTGACCTCTAGAATGTCCTGCGAGGTCTCGATGAGGAGCAAGTCGGCACCACCTTCTACGAGGCCTTGCGCCTGTTCGTAGAAAATAGCAGCCAGTTCATCAAATGTAATGTCGCTGAGGTCGGGGTCATCGCCGCTGGGCAGTTTGCCGCTGGGGCCAATGCTGCCAGCCACGAAGCGCGGAATGCCGGTTTTGGCCTCCCACTTATCGCAGGCGCGGCGGGCGATTTGGGCGGCGGCGCGGTTAATCTCTAGTGTGCGCTCGCCAAGGCCATACTCGCCCAAAGTGAGGCGGTTGGCGCGGAATGTGTTGGTCTCGACCGCCTCGCTACCAACGGCGAGAAACGATTCATGCACCTCTTGTACAATATCGGGGCGAGTGATGCACAGATAGTCTACACAGCCGTTATACTGTTCGCCCCCAAAGTCTTCAGCGGTGAGGGTATAACGTTGGAGGCTTGTGCCCATAGCGCCATCAAAAATGACGATATGGTCTTCGATAGCATCGAGATAGCGGCGATTGGTGTAGGTGCGTTCAGTCGTTTTGCTCATGGTGTACTCCCATCTCAGCGCGGCTGAGGCTTTGCGCCGGTTTCGGTTGGTGCTCCTGGTTCGGCGAATAGGTCTTGCAGATGAAACGGTGCGTATAAAGTTGTATCGGCCAGCTGCTCTAAAAGTGCCCGCATATGGGGGAAGCAGTCGCAAGTGCGCAAATCAATGAGGGCGACAGTTTCCAGCGAGATATGCGGCTGCTGTGCTCCCCAATCTTGTAGGGCTATATAGAGCGCTTCTGGCTCGGCGTCTTCGGCGGTGGCGATAATCATCACATCGGCGGCGGGCAGGGTGGGCAGGGCGGCGGCTAGCTCTCCCCGCACAGCGTGATAAGTGGCGGCGGATAGTTGCTCTGGGTCGATGCCAACGCGGCGCAAATTATCCACCACGACAACCCGCTTCCCCTGCGCGGTGTAATGTTCTGCTAGCGCGATGGCGAGGTCACCCTTTTCAATGCTCACCAGCCCCATTAAAACGATAACGTGCATGGCCTTCACTCCCGTTGCAAATGGCGCTCGATGGCGTCGGCCACGGCTAGCCATGTGTCGATGTCGAGCTTTTCGACGGCTTCATCCGTCCAAAAGGCATAGGCGATTTGCGTCACCTGTGGGTCGGCATAATGGCCAGTGAGCGGGTCAATGTCGGCGGTGCGCAGGCGCTCCCAATCTTCGATGCGGTCTTGGTAATAAGTGGCGACGAGGGCGGCAGTGATGGCGTTGACGGTAGCACTCACCAGATAGCCAATGCGCGCCTCATATTGGTTGCTCTGTTGGACGCTGTTGGCCAAGTCTGCTAGGGCTTTCATGAAGTTGGCGGCGCCAGGGGCGGTGAAATCGCGCATGGCTTGCGGCGGTAGCGGCTGCACCGTGCCCAGATTGGCAATTTGCAGGATGACTTGCCGCGCCCAAACGGCCTCAGGATAGTAGCGTTCGAAGGTTTCGACGAAGGCGAAGGCGCGCTCTACAGCAACGGCCAGAGCACGGTAAAAATTCATCCCCAAGAACAGGCGCTTGAGCAAGAACTGCACCTGTTCGGGATTGCGTTCGGTTGCGGCCTGACGTAGGGCGGCCAAATCGTGGTGAACTGTTTGTGTCATCACGCCCTCCGTATATGACAATGCCATGGATGAGACCATGTGGGGCGGGAGACGACATGCGCCTGATACATATCGTTCAAAGCAAAAACTCCTTCGGTACGGAAGGAGCGCAGTTGTGTCGTGTATGATATTTTCTACACGTGGATAACTGCCCTCATCTTCCAGTTCCCTGCATGGCAGGTCCTGTCGGACTTAGCACCTTCCCGACGCTTCGGGGGTTGCTGTGGGTTCATCGGGCCGATTCCCTCCCCCACTCTTTATGAGATGCGTACCACTGGGAGCATCTTTCTCTCAGTTGTTAGCAACAGTGTAGCAGTGCACCTATAGCCTGTCAAGCATTTTCGGTATTTCGATAAGGCCACCCAGCGCCCAACACGGGCGTTTGTTTTTTATGTCAAGCGGTAATTTGACAGCTGAAAAAAGACGCCTATACTTTATATTGTGGTGTATTCGTA
>DAOTWU010000129.1:0-6677 GCA_034435735.1 Anaerolineae bacterium
GTGGCTGTGCGTTCATCTGCTACAGCGGAAGACCTGCCAGACCTCTCGTTTGCTGGCCAGCAAGATACCTACCTCAATATCACCAGCCCCGCCGCGCTTCGGGAAGCAGTTATCAACTGTTGGGCGTCGCTATGGACTGCGCGCGCAATTGGTTACCGCGCCCGCGCTGGCATTCCCCCGCAAGAGGCGACGCTGGCCGTTGTGGTTCAGCAAATGGTGGCTTCTGATGTCTCTGGTGTCTTGTTCACCGCTAACCCGCTCACCGAATGCCGCACCGAAATGGTGATTGAAGCGACTTTTGGGCTGGGCGAGGCGTTGGTCTCTGGGCAAGTAGAGCCAGACCAGTATATTGTGGCGCATGAGGGGCAAAGCTGGCGCATAAAGGAGAAGAAACAGGGCGCGAAGGCGGTTGTCATTCGCCCCGACGCCGCGGGCGGCACAAAAGAAGAAACGCTTGATAATGCCAACCAGCAAGCCTTGCCCGATGCTGTTATTTTGCAGCTAGCGCAATGGGGGCAGCACATACAGGAGCATTATGGCGCGCCGCAAGATATAGAGTGGGCGGTTTTAGACCCGCAGGGCGCGGCGCACATCTGGATTTTGCAATCCCGCCCCATCACTTCGCTGTATCCGCTACCGGAAAATTTGCCCGTTACGCCTTTCAGGGCACTGCTGGGCATTCACTTGATTCAAGGCATCCACGCGCCATATACGCCATTGGGGCGCGACGTTTTAGTGCAGCTGTTACTGGGCGTGGGATACTTATTTAGCCAAAAAGTTGACCTCACCACCCAGACCGCCATTTACGATGCTGGCGAAAGACTGTACTTGAATATCAGCGGGATTTTGCGCCATCGGTTGGGGCGGCGTTTCTTCACTAAGTTCATCGGTAATATGGACCCGCCAACCCAACGCATTCTCCAGCAATCCATACTCCCGCACCCAGAGTTCCAGCCTACAGGCGGTTTATTTGCGCCGCGTATGCTATTACGGGCGGTGCGTTTCGTTGGGGAGATGTTGTTTCGGATGATGCGCGCTTGGCGCAATCCCCACGCCGCCCGCGAACGCTTCGAACATGAAGTGCAGCGCAGGTTGCAACCGCTAGAGAAGGCGTTCCAAATGGCCGAGCAAGACCCATGGCAGGCGCTACAAGCCACTGTTGACGCCATGCCGCTGCTGGAGCGCTTCTTCCCCGATGTGCTCTTGCCACATGCTTTCAGCATGGTGCTTGCTGGCTGGTTGCCCTTTTTAGGCGTGTTGCGGCCACAAGCGAAAAAGGCCGCCCAAGCGCTCAATCAAGCGGAACTTGCCGACTTGCCGATGACCATTTCGCGCGGGTTGCCGCATAACGTCACCACCGAGATGGATTTGGCGTTATGGGAGATTGCCAAGCAATTGCGTGACGATGAAACGGCCACCGCTTGGCTACAGGCCAATACACCTGAAGCGCTGGCGACAGCGTGGCAGGCGCAGGATGTGCCCCCACAGGTACGCGACCTGTTGACGCCTTTCCTCAAGCGCTATGGCGCGCGGGGCGTGGGCGAAATTGACATAGGCCGCCCCCGTTGGAGCGAGTTCCCCCAGCACATTTTCCATACATTGCAGGGATATTTGCGCATCACCGACCGTCAACAAGCGCCCGACATGGTTTTTGAGCAGGGTGAAGCGCAGGCACTAGTGGCGGCGGCGCAATTAGAAGAGGCCGTGCGGCAACTGCCTTTCGGGCGGTTACGGGCGCGGTTGGTGCGCTGGGCGGTGGGGCGTTATCGTGCGCTAGGGGGAACAAGGGAGTCGCATAAGTTTGCGCTGGTGCGGTTGGTGGCGCAATTGCGTTATGCGCTCATGGCGGCGGGACAGCATTTGCATGAACAGCAGGCGCTAGAGCAACCAGAGGACATTTTCTATTTACGGCTGAACGAGATAACACAGGCCATCGCCCAAAAGCGCATCACCCAAGAATGGCGTGCCGCGATACAAGCGCGCCGCGCCATAGCCGAACGCGAGGAACGGCGGCAACGCCTGCCGCGTGTGCTACTCTCTGATGGCACGGCCTATTATGAAGCGCCACCCATCACAGATGAAGCCCTCGCTGATAATCCGAACGTCTTGCGTGGCGACCCGGTATCGTCGGGCATAGTAGAAGGGCGGGCGCGAGTGGTTGAGAACCCGCAAGAGGCGCATTTGCAGCCCGGCGACATCCTCGTTTGCCGCGGCACAGACCCCGCTTGGACGCCGCTATTTCTCGTTGCGGGCGGCCTCGTCATGGAAGTAGGCGGCATGATGACGCATGGCGCGGTGGTGGCGCGTGAATATGGCATTCCGGCAGTGGTGGGTATTCATAACGCCACCGAACGCATTCAAGATGGCCAGTGGGTGCAAGTTGATGGTTCGCAGGGCGTGGTTATATTAAAGGAAGAGACTACCCCCGCTGTAGAGATGGGCTAAATCGAGGAACAGCAAAGCATTACCCGTGTTAAGATAGAGCGGTGCAAAAACTAGCGGTTAGGCGCGGGGCTGCGCTACAATGGACACCGTGTCTAATCTGCCGCCGTGCTTAGTGGGAGTATGTCCGTTATGAGTTATTTTACCGCGCAGGAAAAAGCGCTTATCGCCCGTATTTGTGAGGCGCTTGTCCCGTCTTTAGCTGTAGATGGCAAAGCGGATGACCCGCTTTATCGCCTCTCTGCGGCTGACCTCGATACGCCCGCGCATGTCGCCACCATGTTGGAGAGCGTGGCCATGCCAGAGGCCTTGCGCGAGTTACGGCTCATCCTGCGCTTGTGGCAGATGCCGCTTTTCAATTTCATCACCAGCAGGCGCTGGCAATCGTTGGCCGATATGTCTGCTGATGACATTCATGACATGCTACAGGCCGCCGAACGCAGCAAATTATTCCCCATGCGCAAGGCGTTTCAAGCGTTCAAGCGCTCAGCGCTCTTCATGCACTATAGTGCGGTCGATGAAAACGGGCATAACCCCACGTGGCCTTCGCTGGGCTATGCTTCCGCGCCACCACCCCAACAAGCGCCCAAACCTATTCAGCCGCTGAATATCACCGAACCCACCACCCTCACCGCCGATGTGCTGGTGATTGGTAGCGGGGCTGGTGGCGGTGTGGTTGCTGGCGAACTCAGTATGGCTGGTTTCGATGTGCTGGTGGTGGAAAAGGGCGATTACTATGCCGAACCCGATTTCAACCGCCCAGAAGTAGATTCTTACGCCACGCGCTTTGAGCGGCAAGGCGCGCTGACCACCACCGATACGGTCATCAGCGTTTTGGCGGGCAGTACGCTGGGCGGCGGCACAACGATTAACTGGTCGGCCTCGTTCCGCACGCCGGATGATGTGCTGGCCGAATGGGCAGAAGAATATGGCTTTGAGGGCGCGGATGGCGTCAATTTCCAGCTTAGTCTGGATGCGGTTATGCAGCGGCTAAACGTCAACACAGATGAGAGCATCCCCAACCCGCAAAATACCTATCTTGAACAGGGGTGTAAAGCGCTGGGGCAGCATGTCGGCATCATCCCGCGCAATGTCAAAGGATGTGAAGATTGTAGCTATTGCGCCTTTGGCTGTACTTATGGCGCGAAGCAAGGCACGCTAAAAACCTATTTGCAAGATGCTTATGAGCACGGCGCGCGCATTGTGGTGCGGGCAGAGGTGCAGCGCGTGCTCATAGAGCGCGGGCGGGCTGTGGGCGCGCTCATGATGGTCACGGATGCTAATGGCCAACAGCACGAAGTAACAGTAAAAGCTAAAGCGGTAGTTGTCTGCGCGGGCAGCATCCATACACCGGCCATTTTGCGCCGTAGCGGCCTGAACAACCCGCACATTGGCGACAACTTGCGGCTGCATCCGGTGGCGGTGGTGTTCAGCATCTTCGATGAACCCGTGCACCCATGGGCGGGTGTGCCTATGTCGCGCTATAGCGCCGAATTTGCCGACCTCGACGGGCGCGGCTATGGGGTGCGCTTGGAGACAGCGCCCATTCACCCCGGTCTTTCGGCTTCATCGGTGCCGTGGAATAGCGCTAAAGCCCACCGCCGTTTAATGGAACATTTCGACTATATCGCCAATATCATCGTTTTGGCGCGGGATTATTATGGCGGGCGGGTGACTGTTGGGCGTGATGGCTACCCGCGCCTGCATTATCGCCTGCACCCTTACGACGCCCGCCACCTCATGCGCGGCTTGACGCAAGCGCTGGAAGTGCATAAAGCCGCCGGGGCGAAGGAGATTTACACCGGCCTTGCTGGTGGTCGCCCTTATCGTGGCGGCAGTTTCAACGCTTTTCTAGCCGACATCCGCAAAGGGGGCTTTAAGCCGCACGGTCAGGCGCTGTTCAGCGCGCACCAAATGGGGTCATGCCGCATTGCTGGCAGTAGCATAATGGGGGCGGTGCGGCCAGATGGCCAAACTTATGAAGTGCGTGGGCTATATGTGGCCGATGCCAGCGTTTTCCCCACGGCGAGTGGCGTCAATCCGATGATCACCATTATGGGCACGGCGCATTATCTCGCCCAGCATATGAAAGCCCAACTGTAGACTGACGAATATCCTGCGCCCCACATATATCAACACACATGTTTCATAAAATCCCCTTATAATGGATGAAAGAAAGGGGATAATCTTATGAAACGTTACTTTGTGTTGCTCTTGTTGTTTGTTCTTGCTGGGGGCGTTTTTGCACAGGATGCAGGTCTGCAAGAGACGCTCTCTCAAGGTAGTCAGGCTATCACCGTTGGCGAACAGTTATTAGCGGTACAATTCGCCGAAGGGGAATGGGAAACCTATCGCGATGATTTGACCTCACTCGCGCCCGATGCGGCCATTAATGCCTATATCGCTACTACCAACAACACCGGCCTTATTTGGGGCGTGCGGGAAAACGATATTTTCGATGATGTCATTATCATGGCGGATGTTGTCGTGACTGGCCCAGAGGATAACGGTTTTGGCGTCTCTTGCCGCAGCAACCCCGCCAACAATGGCGATGGCTACTATTTTGAAATCGGCATGGATAACACCTACCGCATTTTGGCCATCGAAAATGGCGAGTTCTTCACATTAACTGGGGAAGGAAATTGGGCGGATATGGACGTTGAACTAACCCCAATCATCCCGACAACTGTCATGGGCGTTTGCTCTGGTGATTATTTGGCGCTATATGTCAACGGCCAGCTCATCGATGAGGTGAAAGACGACCGCTTCACTGAAGGCCTTGTCGGTCTGATGATTCAAAACTTCCACGAAGACACTGGCTACTCGGCGATGTTTACCAACGTAGAAGTTTGGAGCACCAGCACCAGTGGCGCTACTGGCGGCAAGGGAGACGGCGGTAAAGGCGATGGTGGCATTAATATCGGCGGGCTTGGCGGCAGTAAAGACGATTACACGCAGGCCGTGCAAGCCATCCTCGATGATGCCGGCATTGAACTGGGTAATGTGCTGGTTGATGATGATTTCAGCGAAGAAGAGGGCGCGCTAGAGAACTTCACTGGCGAAAATAGCCACATCACGCGCAGCGATGGTCTATTGCTGGTAGATGTTCGCGGCTATCTATTCACCTTCACCCAAACCGAAGAGGCATTTGCCGATGTGGTCGTTGCTGTAGATGCCACCACGCTCGCCGGCGAACAAGCCCAATCTGTTGGCGTGACTTGCCGTGCAGATAGTGAGTTTAATGGCTATGGTTACTACTTTGAAGTAGAGCCAAATGGCAACTTCTGGATGGGCTATGTTAATGAAGAAGGGGCGTTTAACCTGCTCCTGCCAGACCAAACCTCTTCTGCCACCATCAATCAAGGCGCTAACGCTACCAACCAAATTGTGGCGGTTTGCGTGGGCGATTATCTGGCGCTATACGTCAATGGCGAACTCATGGTAGAGGCCAACGACACCACTTTCACCGAGCCGGGTCATGTTGGTGTTTTGGTACGCAACTTCAATCAGGAGACAGCGACAACCGCCTTTGCTTCCTTTGATAACTTCCGTGTGTGGTCGGCAACGCGCCGTTAACACAGCTACAGTTGCAAAAAAGAGAGGGGCGTGCTCTTGGGCGCGCCCTTTTTAATTGCGATAATTCGCTATAATCAGGGGCATATTAACGAAGGGAACTCAGTGGTGAACAATATGCGACGATTATTTTACGTGCTATTTTTGTTACTATTCGCAACTAGTCTAGCATCTGCTCAAGATGACCTGCCTCAGCCACCAGATTTGAGCGTGGGGCTTGTACCAGTGCGCACAGTTGGCCTCATCACTGCTGACCCATTCGACACCGAAGCGGCTTGGACGCCGTGGCTGGTGAACGGGGGCACGTTGGCGCTGGAAAGCGGGCGCTACCATGCCCGCCTAGAGGCGAACGGCATCGCCGTCGCGCTGCATGCTGCGGCGCTGGATAACATGGTGATTGAGGTGGAGATGACGCCCCTCGCTGGTGGCCAGCAAACGGCTTATATCCTGCTGTGCCGTGCTGATGGCGACAATCCCGCCACCAGTGACCAATTCATCATCACCGCCACGGGGCAGGCCTCTATCAACAATCAAGTATATGGCGACGCTAGCGCACTGCTCAATAGCGCCCAACCCAACCGCATCACGGCGGTATGCGTCGATGAATATCTGGCGCTATATATCAATGGCCGCCTGTTTTTAGAGACAGAAGACACCACATT
>DAOTWU010000130.1:0-5470 GCA_034435735.1 Anaerolineae bacterium
GCGCCGCCCCACAGTCTCCCTTTTCCGCCCGTCATTCCCCCTTATAAAAAAGAAGGCCGTCCCAAATGGACAGCCCGACTGCGCTTAACAAGCACTCTGCCAGTGCTTATGAAAAAGCGGGCAGAAGATAGCTATCTCCTACCCGCTTATGGTTACTTCATGTGATTAGCAACCGCGATTAGTTATCGCCGAAAACGTCATCTTCGGTCAGGCCGAGCACTTCAAACTGCTGGCGCACCGAGTCGAACACGTCATCGTCAATGGGTTGCAGGCCGCTCCAGGAGTAGCCATCTTCGTTACCAAGGGCAGAGAGTTCCCACTCTTCGGTTTCGGAGAAGGCAATCAGAGCGTCAATAATCTGCTGGCGCAGGTCTTCGGGGAAGTCCGGACCAAAGGCCAGTGTATCGTTCGGGATGGGGTCGCTGATGGCGAGAATGCGCACTTGGTCGACCACGTCCGGCGCGGTATCGCGGACAGCCGAACGGGCGTCCATGATGCGGATGTCGCCAACATACAGACGGCCATCTTCACCGATGTAGGAGCTTTCCACTGAGAGGTCATAAGGTTCTGGCAGGTCGCCAAAGCTCCAGGGCGCGCCTGGGGTCAGCGGCGGGCTGAAGTAGGTGGTTGCGAAGTCCGCTTCACCGTTATACACGGCGAGGACTGCTTGCGGGTGGCCACCGGCCTCTACCTGCTCACCAGGGGTGACACCATGCGCCTGCAGCAAGACTGAGGGGACAATGAAGCCAGAGGTCGAACCAGTGTCCGGGTAGGCCCAGGTCTTGCCATCAAGGTCGCCGATGGTGTAAATGTCGCTATCACGACGCACCAAAATCTGTGACCAGTAAACTGGCCAGCCAAAACGCACAGCAGCAGCGCCAACTTCCACACCGCAGCGGTTGTTCGCAATTACATAACCAGCGGCGGGGATGAAGCCCATGGAGCTATCCGGCGCGGCACACATCGCCTCTACCGTGGCCGCGTATGAAGTCGGTACAGACACCTCGAAGTGGAGGCCAGTCGCAGCTTCCAGCGCATCGGCCAGCAGGGCACCGCCCTCAACCAGCACATCGGCTTCTACCGACGGAACAAAAAATACTTGAATAGGATTACTTTCGGAGCCGAGTTCATCTTGCGCGCCAACGCTCACCGCAGTCAGCGCCAGAACCAGCACCAGAACAACAACTAAAGTTTTCTTAAGCATCGATTTCCCTCCATTGCTTAGGGACGCTTGGTATATATTAACCGCGCAAAATTATAGCCCGTCTTTGTTAAATCTTCATCAACATTTGAGGAAAATTTCACGTGGGCTACTTCACGCTTCATAATATTAGCGCAAATTACAGATTTGTGCCCATAGTTTCAGAAGATTGCACAAACCTTTTTTCCCCACCTAATGCCGCTAAAGTGGACTAATACGTATTAAATGACACCTTGCCCGTTTTCTCCCCGCCTTTCCTGCGTTACAATCACTGAAAAATCGTGCGCCACATGAGCGATGAACGCGCAAAATTATTTTTTACTAACCCTTGTTTAGACCGTCCGTGTATCAGGAGCTAAAAAGATGAACCGCACGGAAAAATTAAACCAGCTAAAAGCACAGCCCCGTTTCACCGTTCTCATCGTCGGCGCAGGCATTAACGGCATCGGCACATTTCGCGACCTCGCCCTGCAAGGCGTTGATGTGCTCATTGTCGATCGTGCCGATTACAGCGCGGGGGCGAGCGCTGGCTCGTCTCATATGGCGCATGGGGGCATTCGTTATCTAGAAAATGGCGAGTTCCGCCTCGTCAGAGAGGCGCTCCACGAGCGTAATTTGCTCATCGAAAATGCACCGCATTACGTCTCCCCCCTTCGCACAACCATTCCCATCTTCCGCTACTTCAGCGGCCTATTGAACGCCCCGCTGAAGTTCCTCGACCTGCGCAACAAACCCGCCGAACGCGGCGCGATTGTTATCAAGTTGGGGCTGATGATGTATGACTGGTATACCCGCGACCACCGCGTGACGCCCACACATCGCTTTTACGGGCGTAAAGCCTCGCTAGAGCGCTACCCGAAGATGAACCCTAACATCCGCTTCACCGCCACTTATTATGATGGCTTCATCGCTGTGCCAGAGCGATTGGCGCTAGAGGTGCTCATGGATGGCGAACGAGAAGGCGCGCGCGCCATCGCTCTCAATTATATGAGCTTAATCGGCGCAGAGGGCGACAGCGTCCAACTGCGCGATGAACTCAGTGGCGAGGTCTATACCGTACAACCGCAAATCGTCATCAATGCCGCTGGCCCTTGGATTGACTTCGCCAACCAAGCCATGAAACGCCCCACCCGCTTCATCGGCGGCACAAAAGGCTCACATTTGGTGCTCAATCACCCACAACTGCGCGAACAACTCGATGGCGAAATCTTCTTCGAAAACCAAGATGGCCGCATTGTGCTCATCCTGCCCTACTTCGACCGCGTTATGATTGGCACGACCGACATCCCCATTGACAACCCCGATGACGCCCGCTGCACAGAAGAAGAAATTGAGTACATGCTGGGGATGGTACGGCGCGTCTTCCCCGACATCGTCATTACCCGCGACCATATCGTTTACCAATTCAGCGGCGTGCGCCCGCTGCCCGCCAGCGACGCCGATAACCCCGGCCAAATCAGCCGCGACCACAGCATTAAAGTATTGGAAGCCGGCGATGGGCTGGCCTTCCCCGTGTTATCGCTAGTTGGGGGCAAGTGGACGACCTTCCGCGCTTTCAGTGAACAAGTCACAGACGAAGTGCTGCGCCGTTTAGGGAAAGAACGCCGCACCAGTACCCGCAACTTGGCCATTGGTGGCGGTATAAATTACCCGAAAGACGAAACCGCCCGCAATCTCTGGCTGGAACAAGTGGCAGAAGATAGCGGCATCGCCCTACCCCGCCTGCGCCAGCTTTTCGACCGCTATGGCACACGTGCTGCCGACATCGCCCGCTATATTGCCGAAGAAGCAGACGCCCCACTAACGCACCACGCGGCCTATAGCCAGCGAGAAATTGCCTATCTGTGCCAGCATGAACAGGTGGTGCATCTCGATGACCTATTGCTGCGCCGCACCATGATCGCCATGCACGGTGACATCAGCGGCCAACTCATCGCAGAAATGGCCGAAGTAGCCGCGCAAGCGTTGGGATGGGATGAGGCACGCAAAGCGGAAGAGTTGGAACGGACATTGACAATATTGCGCGAAGAGCACGGCTTGACCGAAACACAACTCGCGCTTTCGCCCGTGTCCTAACGATTACAGCGCCACATCATCAGATGAATGAAGAGGGTTGGCATCATTCGCCACCCTCTTTTAGATAGCGCTTGCCCTTGAGCGCATCAGGCAGCAAGCTCTCATCAGTATAGGCCTCATAGCCCGCGCCATAGCCCAGTTCACGCATGAGACCAGTGGGCGCGTTGCGTATCTTCAGCGGAATGGGCAGATTGCCATGGCGCTTAACATCATCCAGCGCCGCGAAATACCCATCGCCCGCCGCCCTGTTCTTCGCCGCCAATGCCAGATAGACCGTGCCATGCGCCAGATTGTACTGGCATTCTGGCAAGCCCACCGTTTCCACCGCCCGAAAAACCGCATTCGCCAGCACCAGCGCCATCGGGTCGGCCATCCCCACATCTTCACTGGCAAAAATCACCATCCGCCGCGCGATGAACTTCGGGTCTTCGCCCGCGTCAACCATGCGCGCCAAATAATACAAGGCGGCATCAGCATCGCCCGCCCGCATGCTCTTGATATAGGCGCTGATGGTGTTATAGTGCTCCTCGCCAGCGCGGTCATAGCGCAGTTGTTTGCTCTGAAGCGTCTGCTTGATATGTTCTAGCTGTAACCGCCCGCCACCGCCATAAAGCTGCCCCGCCGCTTCCAGCAAATTGAGCGCAGTGCGCCCGTCGCCATTGGCATAAGCCGCCAAAAAGCGCGCCGCGTCCTCATCCACTTCCAAATTGAGCGCCGCCGCCCCCCGCGCCACAATCTCCAATAGCTCATCTTCGCTCAGTGGATTGAGCACGAAGACCTGCATCCGCGAAAGTAACGCGCTGATAACCTCGAAGCTGGGGTTTTCCGTCGTCGCGCCAATGAGCACCAACGTGCCATCCTCGACATAGGGCAATAAATAGTCCTGCTGCGCCTTATTAAAGCGGTGTATTTCGTCAAGGAAGAGCACCGCGCCCCCTTCAGCAGCGGTCTCCTGTACAGGTGCAGCGTCAAAAAGTGAGGGCTGTTGCGGCTTTGCTGGGCGTTGCAACTGCTCGATGATGGCGCGCACTTCACTTTTGCCCGCCGCCACCGCCGAAAGCTGGAAGAAAGGCCTCGCCGCCGCCCGTGCTAAAATGCGCGCCAACGTGGTTTTGCCCACCCCCGGCGGCCCCCAAAAAATCATCGAACGCACCTCACCACGCTCCACAAGCAGGCGTAGCGGTTGGCCCTGCCCCACCAAATGCTGCTGGCCAATGAACTCATCAAGCGAATGCGGGCGGATACGGTCTGCAAGCGGGGCATTACTCATCTTGTCACCTCAATTACACCAAACAGAACATCAGTACAGTGTCTCAGAGTGCGGAAAGAAGCGCAAGATGCGGGCGGGGAGATGTTGTAACATTTATTGAAAGCGGGAAATTAACTTGCTAAAATCCTCCGTACTAGCTGCTGATACTTTACCACAGAGGAAGTTCCAGAATGGAGAATAAGAAAAAATTTGGGATGCTTCGCCGTGTCTTGAAAGCCATTGGCCTTTCTGAGCAAGCAGCCGGTGAAGTTATTGATTTCATTATTGTGTTGCTAGGCGGCAGTTCAGATAAACAAGCACAAAATGAATTTCCCTATTATCTAAGAGAAGATTTCCTCAGTCCTGCCGAATTGGAATTCTACAAAATACTGCGGACTATACTCAAACAACATGCGATGGTTTTTGCTAAAGTCAATCTCAATGATATTTTTATGGTCAAGAAATCAGACTATCGCGAATTCCGCATATACACCAATAAAATTGACCGCAAGCATGTCGATTTTCTCATTTGCCATCCATTAACTCTCAAACCGATTGCTGGGGTAGAACTTGATGACAAGAGCCACCAGCGCCGCGATCGTAAAGAGCGCGATAAATTCGTCGATGGCGTATTTCAGGCTGCAGGACTACCTATATTGCATTTTCGGGTACAACGTCAATATGACACACGCCAAATCAAGGCAAAATTAGTGCCATATATCAAAGCCGCGTTGCAAGGTACAACCCCACCTCCACCCCCGCCACCAACGCCAGAAGCGCCTGTAACGGCTGCTCCTACTTGTCCAAATTGTGGAGCGGAAATGGTGCTACGCACAGCGAAGAAGGGCGCGAACAAAGGCAATCAATTTTGGGGATGCTCAAACTATCCCACTTGTAAAACTATTTTGCAACAGACCTAGTCTGTGTTTATGAATACCTCTTCA